>VGOP01000002.1 GCA_016875875.1 Chloroflexota bacterium
TGAGGTGTAGGTATTGGTGTCGGTTCAGGTGTAGGTGTCGGTTCAGGTGTAGGTGTCGGCTCAGGTGTAGGTATTGGTGTCGGTTCAGGTGTAGGTGTCGGTTCAGGTGTAGGTGTCGGCTCAGGTGTAGGTATTGGTGTCGGTTCAGGTGTAGGTGTCGGCTCGGGTGTAGGTATTGGTGTCGGTTCAGGTGTAGGTGTCGGCTCGGGTGTAGGTGTAGGTACCGGTTCAGGTGTAGGTATTGGTGTCGGTTCAGGTGTAGGCGTTGTGATCTCCATCTTTTCTATTGCCAAGTTAGCCTGCTCCAACTGGTTAGCTAGCCTTTCGGCAGTAATGGCGACCTGCTCGGCCTTCCCCTCGTTAGCCATAGCTTGGATTTCCACAGCCCTCGTCTGGGCCAGCTTGGTGTGAACTTGAGCTTTGTTCTCATCGGAAATAGCAAAAGCAACTCCCACCTGTTCTGTGGCCAGCTTCACCGGATAAAGTGGTTCGTCAGGTAAGGCAGTTGATGAGGCAGCCATGGTGCTGCCACCGCTTAGCAGAAGGACAAGTATGGTGGTTATAGCCACAGCCCAGCTTTGGCGCCAGCTGAAGAGGCCAGGCTTTTCTGGCGGCTTTTGTTGTTTGGCATAATGTTGTGCGCCCTCGAGCCTCACTAGCGCCCAGTGTTTGAATTCGGGGCGAGGATGGATGTAGGAAGCTCGCCTGCCAATGTCAAGGGCGGTTCTGAGCAATGGCTCGAGCTCAGCGGCATATTCCGGATGGCGCATGAGGCAACTTTCAAGGCTTTCGCCCGAGCGTATCCGCTCATAACATTCGCTGAAAATATCGTCTAATTTTCTAGTCATCCCATTTCCCGTAAAGGGCCTTTCTTAGTGAGGCCGTAGCATTGAACTGTAATGCCTTTACTGTCCCCTCGCTTTTACCCAGCGTTTTAGCCACCTCAGCAATTGACAATTGCCCAATGAAGCGGAGCATGGCTACCTCTCGCTGGGCCTCTGGCAACTGTTCCAATGCTTGCTTCAGTTGGTAAACTTCAAAATTCCGCTCTGTCATCTGCACCGGGTCCTCCATGCTATGTGCGTAGGCTTCCTCGAGACTGGCCCTTTTTTCCTTAGACTGTTTTCTCATACGGTCGATTACCCTGTTGTGGGCGATCTTGAATAACCAAGCGGCAAATGGTAGGGCACGCCACTGGTAAGAGCCAATCGATTCAAGCGCTTTAATAAATACATCCTGAGTTAAGTCCTCCGCCTCAACTTGATTTCTAACCTTGACATAGATATAACGATAAATTTTATCAAAGTTCTGGTTGTATAGCTGCGTAAAGGCTGCTTGATCACCATTTACTGCCTGCTGTACTAAATATTCTTCACTTAGCACCAGGATAACCTCTTGCCTGGTGTCTATTATAGTAGAACGCAAATAAAAGGAAAACGTTTATATGTAGTTTTGGCTTAGGTAGAGTAATTTTACCGAAAATGAAGCCGGTTATATTGACAACATATGTTGACATAGGCAGATATTTCTTGAATAATGCGATATATTGAAGGGAGGGACGCTAAAATGCCTGAATTGAAGTTCGACAAAGCAAAATGCACCGATTGTAAGGCAGTCAGCTGCCTTGTTAAGTGTCAATATATGAAATTTGATAAAGACAGGGCGAAGAAAGAATGGCAGAAGGTAATAAATGGTGAGGATTCCTTTGTACTGGAGGCGTGCACTACATGTTATGCCTGCGAGGAGTATTGTCCCTTTGGAAACCATCCCTTCTACTTAATCGTCGAGCGCCAGGAGGAAAAGGGGATATTGCCGGCACCCAGGCCTATCATCACCATGTGGATTAACCAATGCCAGCCAGTGGGTAGATTTATGGTAGGTAAAGTGGAGGAGAGGGCACTGTCGTATTGCTTCATGCCGCAATTCAATACCCTGGTGAAGGGAAAACTTTTCGACGGCATTGCCTGGTCTGTGATTTTTGGCCAGGAATTTTTCTGTAACGCTGTTTACTTGCATTATGCCAAGGCATCCGTGATAAAGGATAGGCTCCCTAAGATAATTGAAAATATTAAAAATCAGGGAATCAAGGAACTGGTGTGTCTTCATGACGAATGTTATGGCACCTATACTTCTCTAGCTCGTGCCTACGGAATCGAAGTGCCGTTCAAACCAATTCATTATTTCGAATACCTGTATGACAAACTGAAAGAGCACAAAAAGCTGATAAAGCCGCTGAATATTAAAGCCGCCTACCAGCGGAATTGCTCGACTCGGCTTGTTCCGGAGATAGACCATTTCGTAGACGATATATTTGGGCTAATCGGGGTTGAAAGGCTAAAGCGGGAGTATGATAAGGAGAATGGGCTGTGTTGTGCTGAGGTATTCCGGATGGCAAAGGGACCAGCGCTGGCAGATGATGTGCAGAAGCGGAATATAGATGATATGGTGAAAGTCGGAGCTGAGTATTGTGTGTTCAACTGCCCAGCTTGTTGGGATTCTTTAGCCGAGAAGGTTGTTAAAGCTGGCATCAAGCCGATCCATATGATTGACTTATGCAAGCTGGCGATGGGGGAAGAGCAATCACTGAAACTACCTGAATTAGCAGTGGAGGTGTAAAGCCATGGTAACTACGAGTGCTATATATGAATCTTTAGTCAAAACAGTCGGCAAAAACTACGTTTCCAACCAGAAAGAAGAGCAGTATTTCTATGCTCGGGATGGTGGCTTGATGCCAGCACATGAGCCGGATTACGTGGTGCTGCCCAGGACAACCGAAGAAGTACAGGAGATAGTTAAGCTGGCGAATAGAGAGAAAGTGCCGATAGTTCCCAAAGGAGCAGGTCTGGCATTAACTGGCCTGGTTATACCTCAGAAGGGTGGAATCTTATTGGACATGAAGAGAATGGACAGGATTCTGGAAGTGAATGAGAAGGCTAGGTATGTAGTCGTTGAGGGTGGAACTACACACGGTGCACTAAAGAGTTATTTACAGAAGCATCATCCCGACTTGAGACATAGCATACCAGATTCGCCGCCAGTAGCCACGGTGGTGGCCAATGTGGTGATACATGGGCAGGGGCGTCTGTCACAGCAACACGGCTTTAATTCGGACATGGTCTCCGGCTTGGAAGTGGTATTACCAACAGGGGAGATTTGTCGTATTGGCTCGTGCTCTGTGTCGTCGTACTGGTTCTCGAAAGGGCCTCCGTTGCCTGACCTCAGTGGACTCTTCCTGGGATGGTTCGGTACCACTGGCATTATCACTAAACTTGGTCTGAAGCTTTATCCCTGCAAGAAGATAAGAGATGTAATGCTGTTCCTGACAGACAGAGTTGAGTTGGTTCCAGATATCATGCTCAAGCTCAGCCATACTGAAATGGTTGAAGATGTCACTATTTCAGCTCAGCCGTTACCCTTAAGGTACAAAGGGACTTTCTGGATAATGGCTTACATTACCGGAGATTCAGGAGAAGAGCTTGAGTTTAAGCGGAAGATGGTCTGGGACGCGCTTTGGGGTTATTTTGAGAGCCGAGATCTAGGTCCGTTGAGCGTTTCACCAGATATGAAAGCACCGCTGATGTCTATGCCATCGAAGGATATAACGAGATTCGCTGATGTGGCCAAAGGCGGTGGATTTCAATATGCTGGCCCTATAACCCCCATTGAGAAGTTTCCTGCTTTCATTAAGAAGTTGGATGAGGTGGCCAAAAAATATAACGTCTTTTATGCTTCTACGACACGACTTATCGGTGCCGGGCACTGCATGATGTTCTCCTTTTCCTTCTCTTTCAACAGAGCCAACCCAGATGAGATGGCCAGAGCTAAAGAGGCTTTGGATGAATGCAGCAAATTCGCTCTTGAGGAAGGGGGCGTTCTTTGGAAGGCAGACCTGGACGAACAGAAGATGCTGATGGCGAAGATGGACCCGAATACGCTTAGCCTGATGAAAAAGCTAAAACAGCTCTTAGACCCCAACGGAATCATGAATCCCGGTAACTGGGAGGTAAAATGATGCAGCAGAAATACGTCAGCCAAATCCATAGATGTTTTAGATGCGGCTATTGCAAATTCCCTACTGATTACTCGTCATTCAATTGTCCTCCCTACAGAAGGTTCAGATTTGAGACTTATTCTACGGGCGGCCGGTTGTGGCTAATTTACGCTTGGCTGAAGGGTGAAGTTGAGTGGTCGGAACACCTTGCGGAAATCCTGTATACATGCACAACCTGTAAGAACTGCACTGAACAATGCCCAATGAAGTTTGCTCCTGATATTGTTGACTGGATAGTAGGAGCCAGGAGTGACATGGTTGAAAAGGGCAGGATACCGCCGCGGGTAGCACGCTTTTTTGAAGCTGTTTACGGTTATGGAAATCCTCTGAAGCTGCTCAGAAGTGACCGGGCTGCTTGGGCTAACGGCACGAAGATGTATGCGCCTGGCGACGAATACCTTTTATACGTGGGATGTCTGGGCTCATACGACGAAAACGGGCAGAAAATGGCCAAGAGCCTGGTTGATGTGTTTAACGCAGCCGGAGTCTCCTTTGGGATCTTGGGCAGTGGTGAAGAGTGCTGCGGCAATGAAATCTATATGCTGGGCGAAATGGGCTTGTTTCAGACTTTGGTTGAGAAAAATAGCCAGAAATTCAAGGAGCTTGGTGTAAAGAAAATAGTCACACTTTGCCCACACGGTTACAATGCTATGAAAAACCGTTACCCGGCATTAGGTGCCAGCTTCGAGGTTTATCACTATACCCAGCTCCTAAATGATTTGATCAAGAAAAACAGGGTAAAACCTTCCCCAAATAAGGCAAAAGTCACTTATCAAGACCCATGTTTCCTTGGTCGTTATAACCAGATATACGAAGAGCCGAGGCAGGTACTGCGGAGTATACCGGGTGTTGAGCTGGTGGAGATGGAAAAGAATAGAGCTGATGCTTTCTGCTGCGGTGGCGGAGGTGGTAACTTCATTATGGACCTCCTGGCAGGAGGCGAGGAAAGTCCGGCACGGGTTAGAGTCAGGGAAGCCTACGAGACCGGTGCCAATATTTTAGCAGTTGCCTGCCCAAGCTGCCTGACGATGTTCAGCGATGCCGTCAAAGCTGAAGACCTGGACGGCAAGCTGGCTGTTAAGGATATCTCACAGATCGTAAAGAAATCTCTGCCTGCAAAGAAGTGATAGCTGCTGTTTCAATGTAGTTAGGAAGGAGGAAAAGGCAATGCCGAACTGGGCTGAATTAGGTACGGAATTAGAGAACACGCTGCGTCTGAAGACAAAGATTATCGCTTACAGAAGACTGGAGCAAGCTGAGGAGCTTGATAACATAAAGAATGTCGTCAGGCTCGACCGTTTCTTCACCTTCTGTCAAGTTCCCTTTATAGTGCGGGTTAATGAGTTGACGGTGGGCATGACCAAGGCAGATAGGATAAGTGATCGCTGCACACGACTTTTTGGCTTAAGACACGCCACTGAGAAGAGCATGCAGGCTGAAGCAGCCATGCTTTCTACCACCTGGTTTCGCTCTCCAGAAGAAGCCTTACAACAGCAGGGTGATTATTATCGCATTCCTGTTGGTGGTGCCATAGTCCTAGCTCCCCTGACAAAGCAGAAGTTTGAGCCCGAAGTTATCCTGGTCTACGGCAATCCAGCCCAAATAATGATGATTTTATGTGGTCTTCAGAAGATAAAATATGAGCGCTTCTCGTTCTCGTTCATTGGAGAGGGTGCTTGTTCCGACTCGCTGGCTCAGTGCTATGTTACCGGTAAGCCAGCAGTGAGTATTCCGTGCTACGGCGAGAGATCCATGGGTGGTGTATCAGACGATGAGATGATAATTGCTCTGCCTCCTGGCGAGTTGGAGAGAGCCATTGCGGGATTAAAGGAACTTCGCAAGATAGGGTTTAGATACCCCATTAGCTTCATAGGGCCTTTGCTTGACCCTACTCCCCTGCTGAGCGGCATCTATCCTGCGGCTTCCCAGCGCTGACAAAACAAGGTTTACACGCTTATAGATGCCTTCCCATTCAGTAATGGTTATTTCATAAACCCTTACCGAGGATATATATGGCCAGGTCAGCTAGGCGGCAGCTGTAGCCCCACTCATTGTCGTACCAGGCAAGTACCTTGACCATATTGCCGGCGAGGACCATGGTGCTCAGGGCATCAAATACGGAGCTGGCCGGGTTACCTTTGAAGTCTGTGCTCACCAACGGCTCATCGCAGTACTCCAGAATGCCCTTAAGTTTGCCTTTGGCTGCAGCCTGGAAAACCTTGTTTATCTGCTCGGCAGTCGCCTCTTTGTCGAGGTCGGCCACGAAGTCACACATGGAAACAGTGGGCACGGGCACCCTGAAAGCAACGCCATCAAGCCTACCTTTAAGTTCCGGTATAACCAGGGTTACGGCTCTGGCGGCTCCGGTGGTGGTTGGAATGATATTTATAGCTGCCGAGCGTGCCCGGCGCAGGTCCTTGTGGTACATGTCGAGCAGCCTCTGGTCGTTAGTATAAGCGTGAATTGTCGAGAGCAGCCCTTTGCTTACCCCAAAGTTATCGTGTAAGACTCTGACCACCGGAGCGATGCAATTGGTGGTGCATGAGGCATTGGAGATAATGCGATGCTGGGCAGGATTGTACTTGTCCTCGTTTACGCCCATGACTATGGTTATGTCTTCGCCTTTGGCCGGCGCTGAGATGATGACTTTCTTGGCTCCACCCTGGAAGTGGGCAGATGCTCTAGCGGCATCGGTGAAAAGCCCGGTGGACTCTATTACAACGTCCACCCCGTAGTCTTTCCACGGTATCTTGCTCGGATCGCGCTCAGCCAGGACTTTTGTCTTTCTGCCGTCAACCATTATGGCATCGTCCTTTGCCTCTACTTTTCCCTGATAGATGCCATAGGTGCTGTCATATTTGAGCAGGTGGGCGTTGGTCTGAGCGTCAGTCAGGTCGTTGACGACAGTTATTTCAAGCTTGTCGCGGTAGTGCTGGCTTATTGCCTTAAAAGCCAGCCTGCCAATGCGTCCAAAACCATTGATTCCTATTTGAGCTGCCATTTGTTAATCCTCCTCCTTTTGTGTTTTTGGTTGTCACCCTGAGTGAGAGTAAAGGGCTCAGAATGAATGTTAGGATTTATTATTATAACTTACCCTCACCTTAGTTCCAACGCCGCCCCTTATATTCCACTCTGCCAGTATCTCCATTCTTCTGGGTTTCACAGCATTGACCAGGTCTTCAAGTATGCGGTTGGTTGCCTCCTCGTAGAATATTTCCACCATCCTATAGCTAGCCAGATAGAACTTGAGCGACTTTAATTCGAGGATTTGCTTATCGGGGGCATATTTTATGGTAAGTGCGGCGTAGTCGGGTTGTCCTGGGTTGAGCGGGCAGAGGCAGGTAAGCTCGCTGGTAACCATTTCCTCCTCATATTCCCTGTCGGGGTAAGGGTTAGGCATGGCTATCAGCAGCTCTTTTTGGGGATAGGACTTATATTTTAGTTTGAGGCTCCGCACCCTCTTTTTGATTTCGTCTATCACCCTTAACCCCCGGCCCAGTAGAGGTCGACATTTTCTTTCACAACTTTCTCTGCCTTGCCTTCTATCATCAGGAGTTTAAGTTGAGCTATGGTTTCCATAACAGCCAGACGCTTATCGAAGGTAGACAGATTCTCGAACTTGACGGCCTCGCCGCTGGGCATCCATGGGATCTCGGTAGCTATTTGATAGGCAGTCTTCATGTCATTTTCTATAATTCTCTTTATGGTTAATTGCCGTTTTTCGTGATGGCGAAATAGCTCACCGAGCCTTAGCGAAAACCCGCTGAAAACGGAGCCATGTCCCGGGAAAATGAAATTGACTTCTAGTTTAGCCAGGACTTCCAATGAATTGAAAAAGTCGCCCAGCGGGTTTTCACCAGATTGTGGATGGAGACCGACATTAGGGAATATATCGGGTAGGATATGGTCGCCGGAAAAGAAGAGTTTCCGCCTCGGCTCATAGAGGCAAATATGGCCTGGTGAATGTCCCGGAGTCAGCACTACCTTGAAATCTGAAGAGGCGACGGTGATTTTGTCCCCATCTTTCAGCTTAATGTCAGGTTTAACCACTCCTACGAATTGCCGCACCGCCATTGAAGCTTCAGTGAATTCGGACAGGTCTTCCTCAGGCACACCGTTAGATTCGAAGAGCTTTTTTACCTCCTTCAACAGGTCATCTGTTTTCACATATCGCGAATCGATGAATTTTTCCTCGATTTCGCTGAACGCCACATTAGCCCCCGACATCTGTTTCAGCTTATCCGTCATGCCATAATGGTCGGGGTGAATGTGAGTTGCCACTATCAGAGTTATATCTTTAAATCCGAAGCCACTGAATCGTAGACCATCACGCAAGGCTGCGAAAGCCTCAGGTGTATCAAAGCCAGTATCAATCAGCAAATTGCCTTTTGTACCTTCTATCAAATAGGCATTGTTGTGGTCTAAGGCTGCTCCCGCTGGTAGCGGCAGTTTTATCTGGTGAACCCCCTGGACTATTTCCATTTTCGTCCTCCTAAATTGAAAGTGCTTCCTTACCGGCGAAACGGACGTCAGCTCCGAGTTCCTCTTCTATCATGAGCAGGCGATTATATTTAGCTACTCTCTCGCTGCGGCATGGGGCGCCGGTTTTTATCAACCCGGAGCCAACGGCAACTGCCAGGTCAGCTATCGTGGTATCTTCGGTCTCGCCGGAGCGATGGCTGATTATGGTTGTCCAGCCAACCTGCTGCGCTCTTTTTACCGTCGCCAGGGTTTCGCTGAGTGTGCCCACTTGGTTCGGCTTTATTAGTATAGCATTGGATGCCTTTTGAGAAATGCCTCGTTCCAGCCGTTCCAGATTTGTGGTGTAAAGGTCATCGCCAACAAGTTTTATCTTCTTGCCTAGTTTGGATGTCAGTGATATCCAACCTGA
The DNA here is from genome assembly GCA_016875875.1 of Chloroflexota bacterium. NCBI lineage: Bacteria > Bacillati > Chloroflexota > Chloroflexota bacterium. The sequence continues at coordinate 8,943 of VGOP01000002.1, forward strand.
CCAATCATCCTCGTCCAGCCCATCTTCAATGCTGATGATTGGGTAGCTCGATACCCATTTGGCGTAATAGTCAATCATTTCATTGCTGGTTAGAGCTGCGCCCTCTTTAGATAAAATATATTTACCATCATCGTAAAAGCTGCTCGCCGCAGGGTCTAAAGCAATGAAGCAATCGTCGCCAGCTTTGTAGCCAGCGAGGTCAATTGCTGCCAGTATCAGCTCAATGGCTTGCTTATTGGAAGCCAGTGACGGCGCAAAGCCACCTTCATCACCGACGTTGGTATTGAGCCCTTTGACTTTGATTGCCTTCTTAAGAGCATGGTAGATTTCAATTCCCATCTGAAGCGACTGGCTGAAGCTGGTGGCGCCTGCTGGCACTACCATAAACTCCTGAAAATCAGTGGAATCAGCGGCATGTTTTCCACCGTTAAGTATGTTCATCATGGGCACAGGTAGAAGGTGGGCAGCAGTGCCGCCGAGATAGCGGTACAGGGGGAGATTTGCTGAATTAGCCGCAGCTTTGGCGGTAGCTAAAGATACCCCCAGAATAGCGTTTGCCCCGAGATTGGATTTATTGGCAGTGCCATCAAGTTCAAGCAATCTCTGGTCAATCTCTGCCTGCTCTGAAGCCGCTATGCCGGCGAGTGCTGGAGCCATCTTGTCATTGACATTGCTTACTGCTTTGCAAACCCCTAACCCGCCGTACCTGCACTTATCTCCGTCTCGGAGTTCCACGGCTTCATACTTGCCGGTGCTGGCTCCTGAGGGCACGGCAGCTATGCCGGTGGTGCCGTCGGACAGTTCCACCTGTACTTCAATAGTGGGATTGCCTCGGGAGTCAAGTATCTCGCGGGCTTTGATTGTTTTAATGTTCGCCTTTGTTGATTTCATCGTTTCAACCCAGCTCTTGTCCTTTTGCCAGAGTGATAGCCTTCTCCACGGCGTCAACGGCATCGTCTGCCTTGATTATAGACTTATCTTGTTCACCGTTTCGCAGCAGAGTCCAGGTATTCAATCCTACAACTGGGATGTTGCTTTTCAGAGCGAAGCCGATCTCGGTCAGTGTCCCGTAATCACCGTCTATGGCAATTACGGCATGAGCTGAGTTAACCACGGCTATATTTCTGGCGTAACCTGCACCGGTGGCCACTGGGATCTGAACATAAGGGTTACAATCAGCCGGGTCATCGCCGGGCAAGATGCCTAAGGTCAGCCCGGACTCGATGGCAGCTCCGCGGCAGGCTGCCTCCATAACGCCGGTCAAGCCACCGCAGACAAGAACAGCTCCCCGCTTAGCCAGCTCTCTGCCTACAGTCTCAGCCAGAACCGCCTCCTGGGCAGAGCATTTACCGCCGCCGATAACTGCGATGATTAGCTTTTTCTCAAAACTTGGTTTACCCACAGTCAACGATTTAAATTTGTAGGCTTAATCTTTCAGCCATTATACCATCGGAGTCTAGTAGCGGCAAAAGAGGTTAACCCCCATAATTTGAAAAAAATCGAGTGAGCCTATCTGCTCTTTTGATAGCAAATATGTTAGCAAGCACGACTGGCAATGCGATGTTTTGCTATACTTATCTCTGCTAAAAAACTACATATGGCCGGAGGCAACCCATGGAGTTAACGGTAATTGAGGCACTTACTATCGGAGATGCCTGGTTCCAGTGTCTTGAGAAGGCTCTGTTGCAGGGGAGGACGTATCTTATACAACAGGGTAGTTTTGAAGGCACTCATCGTAAAGAGATACCTCTTGTTGCGGTTATGATTCGCAATCCCGGTGTGAGACCACTAAGACCTGATGTACCGATGGGAGTCCCAGCACCTACTACAGACGAGGTTATTGAGGAGTATATGTCGTATTTGATGACCGCCGTTAAGCAGGAGAATGAAGAGTACACTTATGGTGAAGACCTGGCTGCTCAAATCGATGAGGTAATCAGGCGCTATAAGCAAGGGTTTGATACCAACCAGCTATGTATGACGATTGGCAATCGGGATAGCATTTACCTGAAAGACCCGCCCTGTCTAAGGGTGTTAGATACCAGGGTTCAGGATGGCCGCCTAAATTTCATCATGTACTTCAGGAGTTGGGATTTGTGGGGTGGTTTCCCTACAAACCTCGGTGGCTTGCAGTTGTTGAAAGAGCACATGGCTAAGGAGATTGGTGTAGAAGACGGCTGCATGGTGGCCTTCAGCAAGGGGCTTCACCTGTACGAACACTGCTGGGACCTGGCAAAGATGGTGCTGCGCATGCCGCTGGAGTGAACTATTTGGCTTTCTTTGTCTTGGTATGCTAATAGCTCCTGAAAAAGGAGTGAAGATTACCATCCTCTTTGCTTGAAAGCTTCATACATCACTAATGCTGCAGCGATAGAGGCATTAAGTGAGGTAATTCTGCCTAGCATAGGAATAAATGCCAGAGAATCACACCTTTTCTTGACTAAATCCGACAGTCCCTTGCCTTCGCTGCCTATTACAATTGCTGTCGGTAATTTGAAATCCACCTGACTGTACGGAATTTTGCCAGTCTGGTCTATTCCAACAACCCAGACACTGTTTCTTCCCAATGCCAGCATTGTCTGGGAGATGTTGGATACCCTCGCTACTGGCACGTATTCCACAGCACCGGCTGATGCCTTAGCCACCGTTGCTGTGAGTCCCACAGCTCTTCTTGAGCGGGTAATCACACCATGAATGCCGCTCGCTTCGGCACTTCTTATAATAGCTCCTAGATTATAGGGGTCTTCAATACCATCCAGGATACAATAAAGGGGCGGTTCTTTTTTGTCTCTAGATATAGTTAGTAAATCTTCCAATGTAACGTATTCCTTGATTGAGGTATACGCAATAACTCCCTGGTGAGAAGAAGTCATAGCCAACTTGTCAATAAACCGTCTTTCCACAAATTCTACGGGGATCCTTCTAGATCTGGAAAGGTTCAATATTTCGGTAACTGCCGAATGAAGCCCAATATTGCGGGCGAGCAACACCTTATTTATAGGACGGCCACTCTTTAGTGCCTCAACTACAGGATTTTTACCCTCGATAGTATCTGCCATTCTTCGTTCCTTAGACATTAGCAGAAATCGACAATAGATTGGAGTTAACTCTGGATTTTGCCACTGATAGCACCTGCACTGGCCGAAGATTCAGGACGCTGACCATGCCACCCGAAATGGCCTTACTTCTGACCTTCTCCAATCACTCTTCTGTGATAGGTATAACTTTTACGTGTCCACAAACCACTGAAAAAGCTCCGGTTTAGGAGATACCGATTATCGGCTACATTCAAGAGGTCCTTTGACACACCACTCTCGAAGTAGGCCACCTCGACATGCTTACCCATGTTCTTTACAGCTTGAAGAGCGTAGGCAAAATCAGAGTCACCGCTGACAAGCACTGCCACATCATAGAAGTCGTTCCAGGCAAAATATAGCAGGTCTGTAGCCAACATAATATCTATACCTTTCTCAACAGGGATACCCTGTGCCACTTTGGTACTCCCTAGTCGAACCTCTAGATATGGCGTCTTGCGCAGGGCATCAAAAAAATCCTGTTGCTCTCGATAGCTATCAGGCCGTTGAGTCGGATCCTGTAAGACATTGTAATAATATGTTCGGAATAAGCGCCTGGACCCACATAGCTTATTGGAGAATTCAGAGAAGTTGAGGTTGTGGCGTCCAAAGTTACTTCGTAGACCGTGATATAGATTGCTTCCATCTATGAAGATGGCGACTCTATCGTCCATAACATCCTCCCTTGCGAACTGCCGCTAACTTTTGACTACTGATATTATACCATCGTATGTTGACAAACGTATATCATGCAATCTGACTATTTGTTACCCGCCCTCACCCATTAAGTACGGCTATTAGCAATTTGTTGTGGTTCTTTGCCTGCTGCATGGCGGGCTCTAGCGCGCTGGTTCTGTGTCAGCAGCCGCTTACGCAACCTGATGTTTTTAGGTGTCACCTCAATAAGTTCGTCATCGCTGATCATGCCCAGAGCTTCTTCAAGGCTAAATTTCACTGGTGGCGTCAACCTAATGGCAATATCGGCTGTTGAAGCACGGATGTTGGTCTGTTTTTTCTCTTTGGCAACGTTGACTGCCAGGTCACTTCCCCGCGAATTCATCCCCACTATCATGCCCTCGTATACTGGTGTGCCTGGCTCAATGAATGTTGTACCTCTTTCCTGGGCATTGTTTAACCCGTAAGTAACTGCAGTACCGTTTTCAGAAGCTACCAGCATGCCGCTACGGGTCGAGACGATATCTCCATACCATGGTTCATATCCCAGCAATAGTGTGCTCATAATGCCTTCACCCCGGGTGGTAGTTAAAAACAGGCTGCGGAAACCGATTAGACCACGCGTGGGGATGTGAAACTCCAGGCGCACATTACCCTGTCCGTCGTTGCGCATATTGGCCAATCTGGCCTGGCGCGTGCTCAAAGTTTCCATAAGAGCACCTACATATTCCTCGCGCGTATCGATGGTCAGCTCTTCCACAGGTTCCATAACCTTGCCATTTATTTCTTTAGTTATAACTTCCGGCTTTGAAATTTCAAACTCGTAATCCTGGCGTCGCATAGTCTCAATAAGTATTGCTAAGTGCAGCTCTCCTCTGCCAGATACCAGGAAAACATCAGGGGTTACGGTATCTTGAACCCTCAGGCTGAGATTTGTTTCCAGTTCCCGGTAAAGCCTTTCACGGAGTTGCCTTGAGGTGCAGTATTTCCCTTCTCTGCCGGCGAGCGGTGAGGTATTTATACCGAACATCATTTTTAATGTAGGTTCGCCTATCTCTATACGAGGTAAAGCATCCGGCTGGTCGGTGCTGGTTATGGTGTCTCCTATGCTTACTGTTTCCACGCCGGTTATAGCCACAATATCGCCTGCGGTTGCCTCCTCCTCTTCCGGTTGGTCGAGACCCATGAAGGTGAACACCTGGTTCACTTCGTAGTTCTGCGTGCTGCCATCGCTCCCGATAACAGCCACCTTATCATGCGGCTTAACGCTGCCGCGGTAAATTTTGCCGATGGCCAGCTTGCCTTTGTAGCTGCTATAGTCCAGGTTGGATACCAGCATCTGGAAAGGTCCGGACTCGATGCTGGGTGGCGGGACCTTGTGCAGTATAGATTCGAACAACGGTATCAGGTCCTGACCTTCCTTCTCCGCGTCGGTGGAAGCCGTGCCGTCCCTGGCGCTGGCGTACAGTACTGGAAAATCAAGCTGGTCAGCGTCAGTGGCTAATTCCAGAAACAGGTCCTGAGTCAGACGGACCACCTCGGCAATCCTGGAATTTTCCCTGTCTATCTTATTAATGACCACAATCGGCTTCAGCCCCTTATCCAGCGCATGTTTTAGCACGAACCTGGTCTGTGGCATAGGTCCATCGATGGAATCAACCAGCAACAGACAGCCGTCTGCCATATTCATGACTCGCTCTACTTCGCCGCTGAAATCAGCATGACCCGGAGTATCTATGATATTTATCTTTACGCCGCGATAGGTTATCGCTGTGTTCTTGGCTAGAATGGTAATGCCTTTCTCCCGTTCCAGTGCATTCCTGTCAAGTATCAAATTGCCCACCTGCTGGTTATCACGGAAGATTTTGCTTTGCTTCAGCATCATATCGACCAGGCTTGTCTTGCCGTGGTCTACATGGGCGATTATGACTATGTTTCTTAAATCATCTCGATAATTCAAGGTAATTCTACTTTCTCCGCATTGTATAGGCTTACCAGCACAGCTATTTTAGAGTATTTCATACTGTTAAAGCGAATCCTCTCTCCCCCGGCGGGAGTTGTAGGGATGGACCTTCAGGTCCGTCCACCTGTTGTTTGCGGGCGGGCCTAAAGGCCCGCCCCTACATTGCGTATATCATTATGAAGCTCCCTTTACCGCTCATTCTGAGCCTGTCGAAGAATGTGCGTCCTTACGCGGAGCAGATGCTCCGCGGTACCCATATCTCAATAAACCTCCATAATCTCCACAAATCTATGTAATCTTTAGTAATTTGGATATTTGAATTTATTTAGGATTTAGAAATTAGGATTTAGGATTTGATTCATAAGTGGTAAAATATAAGCTAGACACACTTTAATTGCGGGAGATGGTGGTTTGTTACTGGAATTAAGGGTCAAGAACCTTGGAATCATTGAGAATATAGGCTGGAACCTGAGCCGCGGTCTGAACGTCATCACCGGCGAGACAGGTGCCGGCAAATCACTACTCATCGATGCCGTGGAGACGCTGCTGGAAGGGAAAGTGGGCGAGGAGGTTATCCGCCATGGCAGCGACGAAGCCCACATCGAAGGTGTTTTCGCCCTGCCCGAGACTGAATATCTGACGCAGCTCAGGGAACTCCTGGACGAAAATGGCTTGAAATCAGATGAGGATAATCTGGTTATCAGTTGCGAATCCAAAAGGCACGGGCGCGGCATTGTCAGAGTCAACGGACGTGCCGTTACCAGAGGCATTCTACGCCAGATCGGACGCCTGCTAATCGATATTCACGGCCAGAGCGAGCACCTGTCTCTCCTCGATACCAAGTATCACCTGGATTTCCTGGATGGCTACGGTCATACCCTGGAGCTGCGGCACAGCTTCACCGCTAAAGTGGCAGAGCTTCATAAACTGGAACAGGAGCTAAAGTCGCTGGTTGAAGCCGAGAAAGATGCCGCTCGCCGCCAGGAATTCCTGCGCTTCCAGCTCGATGAGATAAGAAAAGCTGAGTTGCGTCCCGGTGAGGAGGAAGAGCTGGAAAAAGAACGGACTCTACTGTCTTCGGCTGAGAAGCTGAAGGCAATGTCTTATGAAGCCTACCAGGCGCTGGGCAGGGAAGATGCCTCGCGTGCTTCAGCTCCGGCTCTGGACAAATTGAATGAAGCGCTGGCAGTTATGAAGAAGCTCGTAGAGCTGGACCCCACGCTCAGCCAGCAGTTAAGTTCCCTGGAAGACGCGGTGTACCGGGTCGAGGAGGCGGCGCGGGAAATCAGCGCTTACAGCGGCAGGTTAGAGCAGAACCCGGAGCGGCTGGAAGAGGTGGAGTCGCGTTTTGAGGTTATAAAAAGTCTAAAACGGAAATACGGGCAGACCGTCACTGACATACTGAGCTACCTGGAGAAGACTGAAAAAGAGCTGGAGGGAATCTCCCGTTCTTCGGAGAGGCAGGCCGAGCTGGAGAAGCTGCGCACTGAGCTCAAGGTGGAGATGGGCAGGATAGCCTCCGAGCTCTCGACAGCGCGCTCAGCGACGGCGGAGAAGCTGGTTGCCGAGGTGAAGAAGGAGCTCCAGGATTTGAGCATGTCGCAGGTTGAATTCCAGGTGTCCATAACCCGGGAGGAAGCTGAAGAAGGTATTCCTCTACCTGACGAAAAAACTTACGCTTTTAACAACGAAGGCGTTGATGTAGTTGAGTTTATGGCATCGACCAATCCCGGCGAGCCTGTCAAGCCTATAACCAAAATCGCCTCTACAGGTGAAATCTCCCGTTTTACCCTGGCGCTGAAATGTGCTCTGTCGGAGGTTGATAGTATCCCCATTCTCATTTTCGACGAGATAGACATCGGTGTCGGTGGACGTAGCGGCGAAATTATTGGCAAGAAGCTGTGGGCATTAGCTCAGAATCGCCAGGTGATTTGCGTAACTCATCTTCCACAGATTGCTGCTTATGCCGACGCCCATTACAACGTTCACAAGGAAGAGTCAGGCGCTCGGACTGTCAGCATGCTTCAGTCACTTGAAGGCGAGGCTCGTACCCAAGAGATTGCCGTCATGCTTGCCGGTCCGCAGTACACTGAAGTTTCCCTGACCGATGCCCGCGGCGTGATACAAAGGGCAAAAACCTGGAAGCAAGACCAGCGCCAGGGCTCCTGATATATAACTTTTAGTACAGCCTTTGCCCTGCTAGTGATGTTTTTCCGCTTCAGCTTTCTCAGCCTCGGCCTTCGTCTTATGCACGGTCTTGTCGGGATGGTTAGGAGGAGAGTATATGGTGTATAACTTCAGTTTTGTCTTACTCGAACTGTTTATTACATTATGGTGCGTGCCTGCCGGAACTATGACAGCATCGCCATTTTTTGCCGAATGCCTCTCTTTTTGATTGAAAACAAAAATTGCTTCGCCTTGTTCGATGCGAAAGAACTGATCAACATTTGAATGCACCTCGTTACCGATCTCTTCACCCGGTTGTAAACACATTACCACAAGCTGAGCGTACCTCCCCGTAAACAATACTTGCCTAAAATAATCATTACCTAAAGTTCGTTTTTCAATTGGTCCCACATATCCTGCCATCCGTTCGCCTCCTAGATAATTTCGTTAATGACATAACATTCTGTCAGCTAAATTTAGCACGAGCACCGTCCGCCCGTCAACAGTGGCCCTGACCGATGCCCGCGCCGTGATTCAAAAGGCAGAAGCCTGGAAGCAAGACAACCGCAAGGTCGCTTGAAAGAACAAAGCCTCTCATATAGATAGCCCACCGTTTGCCCAAATTAACAAATTCAATCGCACATTATGGCTGTTTGTTACTTTATCCAAATGAGGACCGTCTCCACGCTTCCAACTCTGACTGCAAAGCATCAATGTGTTCGTCAACAAGGACTTTCGCGAGTTTGAGGTCATCAAGGGCACATGATACCCGATACTCCGAGCCTCCGATCTGACTTCCAAAATACCACATACCCTGATTGACTGCCTCAGAGCTGACGACACTCTTCTCTGCTTCTTGGACAATCCACATTGCTATCTCTTCGTCAGGCATCTGCCTCCCCATGAGTTGTTCAGACACACGCCTTACCCAGGTATCTATCGGCTGCAGTAGGTGCCGGTCTTTTGAAGGCAAGATATGATAGAAGGTTGCAACATCACGTAGAAAAAACGAGGCTATCTTATTCCCAATTCCGTTAATTTCATTTGATAACAGCTGATGAACTGTCCGAAGGTGTTCCCGTTCTAAATTTTGTTTAGCGTACGCAATTATGTTGGTTGATTCGCCCCTTCGCGAGAGTGCTACCAGAAATTCCAAAGCGGACGACCGGGAGGTTCTTGACGTCCTTGACGTGCCCCTGTATTTACGCCTATATTCTGTTTCCTTCGGACATAGCGGGTTGTTAGCGTAGTTCAAGTCAGTATTATGAAGACTGGTTGAAAATTTCGCCCACAGTTCACTTGCCACATCGGGATTTGCCAGTGTGAAGCCGCTCTCTCTTATCTTGCGAAGTGCAGCACAGCCTGCATGGGCAAAGTTGCTCGGAGCCCCCTGGCGAGCAAAAGCATAACCCTCCAGAAATATACTCAGGGCGTCCCAGTCATTGTCATCGCGATCAGGGTATTTGCTCCAGAGAGGCCTAAGGAATCTTCCATCATAGAGGCAACTTAATCGGGCAAAAAACTGCAAGACCATAGATGCTTTATTCACCCACCCACTCCCGCACTATCTTCTTAGGGCGTGTAGCACAATATTACGGCAATGAAAAATGAAAATCAAAACTGCATTGACTAACGGTACGACTCTTATAGCCAAGGGGCATAGGTTTATACGAAGACAGTATGGATATACTACTTTATCATGTTTGGTTGTATAATTGTTAAGGAAGGAGATAACTAATGGGGAAGAGAGTAACTGCTAAAACGTGGAAGGAAATGACTGTTGAGGAAATGGACAAATGGTGGAATGAGCTGATCAAAGGAGTTAACTTCAACAACCATGAAGAATCCTATAACTTCCATATGAATTTCCCCGACTGCTTGATCTGTGGTGAAATACCTACTCATTGGATACCGACAAAAGATGATGGCTGGTTAATGCCGGCGTGCGATAAACACTTTAATAATCCTAAGATAACAGAGAAGCGATGGGCTAAAGCCAGAGCAACACGAGAAGAGATCGCAGAAGAAATGGCAGACTTGAAATGTCATAAATGCGGTGGAATGCCTGTTACTGGCTTCATACCCGCCAATGAAGCCGAAGGCTGGATCACACTTGATGATAATGCCCCTGATTGGATACCACTGTGTGATGAGTGCAGCCTAGCTCATATCAACAGTCTCACGTAATATCTAGCCAATTACAAAAATCTCTTTACCTCAAGCTGAATTATACAATTGGCTAACATAGATTCATGCTGTTTTGTTAGCCTGTAGCGATAAGATAGTAATTGGAAAAAAACGAATGCACAAATTTGGAAAGGTTGTATTGAGCCGAAAAGGCTTTGATTCTAGTGCTGGGGGAGATTACTCACCATTTGACCCCCAGACTGGTAAATATGTTGTATTACCGATTCCAGATGGTGAAATTGGGAAAAATATTGGTAATAGAACAAGATATGAACAGATTAAAATCGAACCAAATTATTTACCCGGAATTGACGCCGAGACTCTAAAGGATTTGATTAACTCTAAGGCGCTTGGTTTTGGTAATAAAGTCAAAGAAGGCATCACTAAGAAATATGCCCATTTCGATCCTTGGCTTGGGCCATGTCCGTGGTTAGCAGAAGGTTCAAATCATCAGGTAGGTGCATTTGGCCAGGTAGATAGCGCACAAGCGCAACTACAAAACCAAGGCGTAGATAAAGGTAGTCTCTTCTTGTTCTTTAGTCGATTCAAGCCCATAGGTAAAAACAGTGAGAAAATGATTGTTACTGATATCAGTCCTGAGCACCTCGACGGAGGATTGTATTTCATATACGGGTGGCTTAAGGTCAAAAAAGTTATCCAGCAATACGAGGATATTGATGACCAGAGCTTACGGTCACGGCACCCTCATGCCACTAAAAAGTATTTTGAGATGCATGCACACAAGAAGAAGGGAAAGAACACCCTATATATCGCCGACGATTTTCTGTTCAATGACGGTAGCAATTTACCTGGTTGCGGCTATTTCCCTAGATTAAACAAAGACCTACTTCTTACTGCCTCTGCTCAGGAAACAGAAACATGGATACCCAGCCGATGGAGACTACCAGGCTTCTTGTATGAGAAATGTCTCTCAGTGATGAAAGGTAAAGGACGGCTTTGTAACGATGACTCAGGCTCATATCTTGTAAAGACGTCTGGGCGATGGCAGGAAGCAGTCTTTGAAGAAAGCGAAGAGTTTTGCCAATGGTTTTACAGACTGCTCGAATCAATTGCTGACAACGTATAGTACCTGTGGCATGCAATTCGCCACCATGACTTCCCTCTGATAATAACAACATGACGAAGTGCTACTCCATTGGATGTGCTTTGAAGAATTGCCAGATTACTTCGCTGGCGTTGAATTCCCTGGACATCTTGCCAATCACAGATTCTGGCTCTTTGGCGCGGGGATCTCATCCCAAGTTCGCCCCTCAAGTTCTCGGCCTGATTTCCTCTTACTTCTTCCTCCCCACTGCTTGAAGAAGAAAGATATTCCCACGTTCTGGCATTTATCCCGTATGTCGAGTACCCAAGACATTTCCATTTTCCTAGGCCGAGGACCAGACTCACCACCTACGATTACCCAGTCAATTCCTTCCAGATTAAGGCTAGGTATAGGTCCGAGGAGAGGTTCCAACGAGAGAAATTTGACTTTTGCCCCTGTATTACGAAGATGGTCTATTCGGAATGTATAATCCTCATTCTCGACGCTAACGCCCATCCAGACGTTTTCGGCCCAGGGCAGTTTTGAATCTAACTCAACCAGTCTCTCAGTTCTCTTGGTTAATATCTGATAATTGTGCCAGCGAGCTGTTTTCATAGTGTCAAACGCGCTTAAAATAAACTCTTCAGAAACTTCTTCATGGAACAGGTCGCTCATCGAATTCACGAATATCATTTGTGGCTTTTTCCATTTGAGTGGGAGGCTGAGCAACTGATAATGCATGGTGGACTTGAATCCATTGGCGTATCTACGGTGGCCCATTGCTTGCAGTCTTAATGCCATGCGCTCCGCATAGCAGTTCTTGCAAGCGGGACTGACTTTACTGCAGCCAGTCACCGGGTTCCATGTCGATTGTGTCCATTCTATTGACGATAACGCGGCCATAAAGCAATGCCTACCTAGTGTACTTTTTGAAAATATCTTTAACTATATCTTTAACTATTTTATCAGCCACCCATTGTTGAGAAGCGAAGAAAAGGTAGTATATGACAGAACCCCGCGAGTTGCGCATCGCAAGTGGTTGCGGCACGTATTCGAATCCCGCGACTTCGAGTAATCTTTTTCGAAAAGCTTGCGCAATCGTCTTATTGGTCATCTTTAATTCCTTGTCCCCTCCAAATAGACTAGGTACTTGGCTATAGGCAACAGTTCTCCAGGATTCGTCACCCCAATATGCATTCATGCGCTCGATATCCGCCCTGTCCACACCATCGACATTTCGCCAGAATACATTACGATTCATGTCTGCTACTGGGAAGTTCAGGAACATATCAATAGTTTTCATTTGTCCAGCAGTCTCTATTACTTGCCAGTTAAGATGAAGACCATACGGATCAAGGAGACAAAGGCCCCTACGATAATCCCTGTACTGCACTTTTGGGAATACTTCTTTGAGTAATTTCTCATTGCAGTCGCCCTCGTAGATGTGGACCTCAGGTCTGTGCGATGTATTCTTTGTCAGTTCTGAGACCTTGGAACTATCTATGTCAATGAAAAAGTACTCTTTAAAAGGAGGGACAATCTCAAGGGCGATTATTGGACTTCCAGGTATCAAATCTCCCGTCCGCCTAGAAATATGCCTACCAGCTCCAGCAAAGGCATCGATGTAAACGTGATATAGGTTTGTATTAGTAAGAATCGTGGAGTATGCCTGTGCGTATTGTCGCAGGATGTCAAGCTTGATTTCTGACCAATAGCCGATTCTGTCTAATTTCAAGCCCATGTCTGGGGCACATTATAGCCTCAATAGTAATACGCAACAAGCTCGGCCGAGTAAATGAGGCAATGCTACTTCATCGGATGTTCTTGGAAGAATTGCCAGATTACCTCGCTGGCGTTGAATTCCCGGGATGTCTTGCCAATCACTGATTCCGGCAGGTACTGTAAGCCGCCGGGCCAGGTATGCCCGTCGCCAGGGCTCCCGAAAGAATATATGGCTAAGGTGCCTGGGATAGACAGAATATAGCTACGCGATACGATGTTTTGTTACCCGGCAAAATGTCTTTCTGTTACTAATCCTATCATTTGGTGATATGCGCCGTCGTAATTGACCTGGGGAGCGGATGTATTTGTTATCTGGCGGCAGCGGGCTCCGAGTAATCAAAGCCTTGCAGTTTCCGGCGCTCCAGTTTTGCCTGGAGAATAAGCTCAAGAGCCCGGACCTTGGCTGTATCGGCACCGGTGATAAAGGTTAAGGCATCGCCGTTTTTTTCAACACGTCCGGTGCGGCCGATGCGGTGCGTGTAGGCATCCGTGGTCTCAGGCATGTCGTAATTTATGACGTGCGAAATACTCAATACGTCAATGCCGCGGGCGGCGATGTCGGTCGCTACCAGGATTTTAACCGAGCCGTCACGAAAGCCATCGATGGCAGCCTGACGCCTGCCCTGAGTCAGGTTGCCCTGCAATGAGGTGGCTCTGAACCCGGCTCTTTTCAGCTGCTGCATGACACGCTCGGTGCGGTGTTTGGTACGCGTGAAGACAAGTACCGACTCCGTTTCGATGTGCCGTAAGAGCTCTATCAGCAGCGCAGTCTTGCGATGCTGCTCAACCGGGTACAGCGCGTGCGATACCGTGAGTGCCGGCGCCGTGCGGCCGATTTGAACCGTAACCGGCTGGTGCAGGACATCCTGGACCAGACGCCGGATATCGTCAGGCATGGTGGCCGAGAAAAGGAGCGTCTGGCGCTGTTTGGTGAGACATTTCAAAATACTACGAATGTCCGGCAGAAAGCCCATGTCAAACATCCGGTCCGCCTCGTCGATAACAAGAACTTCCACATGCGATAAATCGATTGTGCCCTTCCAGATGTGGTCCAGCAGGCGGCCGGGACAGGCAACAGCTATTTCGACCCCGTCGCGCAGCCCCTGCATTTGTTGCTGCATGCTCACCCCACCGTAAATAGCGATGCTTCGCAGTCGGGTTTGACTGCCCAGGTCAGTAATAGCCTCGCAGGTTTGCTCAGCGAGTTCACGCGTGGGCGAGATTATGAGAGCATTGACCCGCCCCCTGGGGGACTGCAGCAGACGCTGCAAAATGGGCAGCACGAAGGCGGCTGTCTTGCCGGTGCCGGTCTGTGCCAGGCCGATGACATCACGGCCCTGCATTATGGGAGGGATGGCTCTAACCTGGATGGGTGTGGGCGTAGTATAACCAAGCGCTCGCACACCGGCTATAACGCTCGGATGAAAATTAAATGCTTCGAAATTCACAAAAACTCCTTGAAAAGTTATTTTTAACTGATTGGTGTCCAATTTGGGAGAGGCGATTCAACTTAGGCCTGGTGTCCTTGCTGTCTTTTGTTATGATAACGGCTAACTCTCTTGCTATTTAAGAACCATTTATCTTTGTTGTCCGAAAGGGGAAGAGCCGAGATAACTTCAATTACCCGGCCACCTATTTCTTTGCCTTTGAGGTTGAAAACTGCGGCTTCGCCTTCTACCTTCGAGTCCATTTCAACAAAGGCATATAGCCGCGGTTGTCTGCTGCCGGTGTATTTGTCATTTATGAGGCTGACGGATTTCACCTGCCCGAAAACCGAGAATTCCCTCCGGAGCTCGTCTTCGGTCAACTCAAGCGGTAAGTTACCCACATAGATATTCATGATGGAACCCCCTAGCGCGGTCCTCTATTAGCCTGCTGCCGTCTCCGCCGGGCGCTGTTTCTTGATTTTATCCGGTAAGCGTCTCTCTTGGACACGAAGCGGAGATTGGCTTTCGCCTCACGCATGATTCCACTTAGCTGCACCTGCTTCTGAAAGCGACGCAGCAGAGCATCCTGGGATTCACCCTGACGTATCTGTACTTCTACCGACATAATAAATCACCTAATTCTAGTCAGACTAGTAAACTGGCCAGCCGGGCCTGCGCACGGCCTAAAATCTGGCCTGAGGAGCTGTAGCAACTGTTTACGTAGTGTCCTGATTTCCTTGCCTGACGGCAGGAGGGGCAGCGTTTGGGCTCGTTAGTAAAGCCTTTGGATGCGAAAAACCCTTGCTCATCAGTGCTGAAATTGAAATTAGTCCCGCAAGCGGTGCAGTGGAGCGTCTTGTCCTGAAAATTCATTGGATACCTCTTCTCTTCTAAATTTTAGTTAGAGTTCGGTCATCCAATGCTTAAAATAAATCTGAGCGGATTCTAAGAAGCTTGTAACAACCTAAACTGGAACTACTTCAACCATTATACGCTAAAACGTGCCTTATGTAAAATTTCTGCGGGGTCACCTGTACTCCGGGCTACTTTTTACAGTGTGCTACTTCCCTTTGTAGTAACAAAATGACGGAACGTTACTCCATCGGATGTTCTTTGAAGAATTGCCAGATTACCTCGCTGGCGTTGAATTCCCGGGATGTCTTGCCGATAATTGATTCGGGCAGGTACTGTAATCCACCGGGCCAGGTGTGCCCGCCACCTTCTATGGCGTAAAGAACCACTTCAGCGCCACCTTCGCAGCCTCCGTAGACTTCCGTCCGCACTGTGGTGCCATCGGAGGGGTCTTTGTCCGGCAGTTGTGTGATAACCGGCGATGAGGAGCACTGGTTCTTCTCAACCCAGAATTTGACTGTATCGGCTACAGACAGGACTACCCCGTATGTGTTTCTCCCCAGGCGGATTTCGCCACCTTCCCAGCGCTCAAGGGGGTCGTCGGTCCCGTTGATTATCAAAACTGGCATCGGCCGTGATGGCGACCATACTGGCGCCTTGTTTACCGGTATGTTGCTGGCAACAGGAGAGATAGCCGCTATTTTCTGGGATAGTTCGCAGCCAAGGCGGTGCGACATCATGCCTCCGTTGGATATGCCGGTTACATAAACCCTTTTGGCATCAATATTCAGTTCATGTGAAAGTTGGTCTATCAGAGCAGATATAAAGCCGACGTCATCAGTGTTTTCAACGTGGGACTGCCATTGTACCCCCCTGCCGTCGTTCCAGTGCTTTCCGAAGCCATCAGGGTAGACAATGATGAAATTCTCTCTGTCGGCAACGGCATTGAAGCCGGTGAGTTTGACCATGCCCTGGCCTGTGCCTCCGCCGCCGTGCAGCACAATGACCAGCGGGGTCGGTTGGCTCGGGTCATAGGAACTGCTGATGTGGACGCTGTAGGTGCGTTCCAGCCCTCCACTAACGATTGATTCCGAGTAATCATGTTTTACCGTACTGGAATAATCGGTGCCGGGCGTACAGCTAAAGCTCTGCAAGGCAAAGACCAGCACCAGAATCAGGAAAACCAGGCAGGATAATCTTTTTGTGTTCATTATTTTGCTCAATTTCCCGCACTTTAAATGTCTGTGCCGCCTTTGTCAAGCTCTTAACAGCAAAAATTGCCAATCAGCGAATTGAGGTGTAAAATGCCATAATGCCTGGCGCAGGTAAGCCAGGATATGGCAGGTACCCTTCATCCAAAAGAGGAGAAAAAAATGTCTGCGAAAATCTCCAACAATTATGATGTCATAGTAGTTGGCTGCGGGATAGCCGGGTCGGTTGTCGGTGCCATATTATCAAATATGGAACATAAGAAGGTTCTCATTCTTGAGGCTTCGTCGCAGATTGGGGGGCGTGCTACATCATTCCGCGGAGAAGGTATTATAGATGCCGACGAGTTCCGTAAAACGCTGGCGCTGTCTGCTCACTCCTGGGTTAGTGATAGGACTGAGCCTGATCTGCCCACGCTGATAAAGAAGAAGATGCTTAATGGATATGTCCTCGAAGCTGGTGGCAGGGGCGCCTGGTACACCAACCGGGGACGTGTAAGCCATGCCCTGGCACTGTTTAATAAGGCTTCGATTTTCTATCCCAACGTAGGCTTTGTGTGGTATGACCATGACTGGAAGCCTTACATCGTGGGCAGGAGAGAGAAGTATGGCTGGATGAGCGATGAAGATTACGCTGAGATGGTGAAGGTCCATAAGCGCAAGTTCCTGGTACGTACCATAGCTGAAGCTGAAAAACTCGACCATGTGACCTTGAAAGATTGGGTGGAAGGGATAACTGAAAGCGAACTGGCACAAGAATTCCACTATGCCATGGGGACTTTCCAGACAATCATTAATGACCCGGCGCTAAACGCTGCTGGAGAGAATTTGAAGGTATTTTTACAAGTCCAGGAAACTGGTGTGCATATTACCAATGGTTCCTGGGCTTTCGCCGGGGCACCCGGGCACCGTTTCATTACCGAGGGTTTTGCTGCCGTGGTCAAAGACGCTGAAGGCGACATAGTTACAAATGCTAGGGTCAAAGAGGTTATCATCCATAATGGAAAAGCGGCTGGCGTTGTGGCTGAAATTGATGGTAAAATCATGGAAATAAAATCCCCCGTGGTAGTCTGCACTGCCCCGCCAAAGGCATTGCTGAAAATCTTGCACGAGAGCCTGCTACCAGCGGATTTTGTTAGATTAACTAAAAAGATAATACATACTTCTATGGTTGCCGGCCAGTTCGGCATGACTAAACCGATTAATACTTTCTGTGAGCTTGAGGTAGACCCCAGGTCTTTTTACCATACCTCGATGTTGATTCCCGAGAGCGAAGGGCTGTTCCGGGGCAATGTTCCACTTGACATAGTGGCTATGTCTGCAATTGCACCCACAAGTGCCCCCGAAGGCAAGCATCTGCTGGGTATGGCCAGCAGTATCCTGGATACCGAAGCCCATGATAAGAAGAAAGTGGATATAGTGATTGACAGGATGTTGAAGTTTGCGGATACTGTATTTTCGGGCTGGCGAAAATCGCTGGAGTTCATGTTGTTTGCCGTTGGAGATACCTGCATACTGTGGCGGCACCCAGAAGATGAGTGGGTGGATGTGAAATGCCCCACCGTCGAAGGGCTGTATTTTGCCGGGGATACATACGGCAAACGTCTTAACGAAGGGGGCATCGAGGGCGCTGCCCACTCCGGGTTTATCTGTGCCAGCGCCATAGCCGGCAAGGACTACCTGCAGCTACTGCCGCCGGTCTTCCGTTGACCGGAAGCTTAATATATATAAAGATTGGAGGTTAGTGTGTTTAAAATCAGCTACATTGTTCTAGCGGTAATTCTGATGATTGGAGTGATGATGACAGGATGTAATGCAGCCCAAGCCAAGAATGGCGATACCGTTCAAGTGCACTATACTTTAAAACTGGCAGACGGAACCGTATCTCAGTCATCAATTGGGAGTGAACCTTTGGAGTTTACTTTGGGTGCAGGTCAGATGATTCCTGGGTTTGAAAAAGCTGTTCTGGGTATGAAAGTTGGTGAAAAGAAAACCGTTATCATCCCATCAGATGAGGCCTACGGACCATATCGTGATGACATGATGCTGGAAGTATCCCGAAAAGAACTTCCCAGTGGCATAACTCCGGAGGTTGGCCAGAGATTGGGGATGAGGCGACCGGATGGTGGAACAAGCCTGGTCACTATTATCAGTGTCTCTGACAACACGGTCACTTTAGATACCAACCATCCTCTTGCCGGGAGAGACCTGACTTTTGAAATTGAGCTGGTAAAAATACAGTAAATTGTCTAATCGCCCTTTAGGTATCATCACTCAAATCAACCGAAATCGAAGGGAAAATAATGAAGATTCTGGCTATTGTTGGCAGTCCCAGACCTGGAGGGAATACCAGCTACCTTGTTGACCAGGCGCTCAAGGAAGCAGCCACCCACGGTTTTGAGACGGAGAAGATTATTTTGACTAAATATCGAGTAAGCCCCTGCGATGGGCATGAGAACTGTGCTTCGTTTTCAGCTTGCAAGCATGATGACGATGCCCCTATGATTCTGGATAAATTTATTAGCGCAGATGGAATCATTCTGGGCAGTCCGGTCTATTACTATAATATGACGGCTCAAATGAAAGCCTTTGTCGACCGAAACTATTTCCTCTACACCCACGAAATTTCCCCTAAAATGTTTTGTGCTGGTTTGATTGTAATTGGTGGTGGGGCTGGTCTGGAGCATACCGTCAGGGCATTGAGACGGTTCGTGAAGCTATCCGCCGATATTCCCGATGATAGGATAGTAACGGTCACCGGGTACGCCAGCAAACCTGGCGAAGTAAAAAGTAGCCCGTCCTTAATCGAGGAAGCGCGAAAGCTGGGCGGGCGGCTGGCGGAGATATTGACCTCGGCCCACAGCCCGAAATCAGTATAGTTGCCTTTCTTTTCGTTACCTTTTCGGTGAGCTTAGTTGAATTTGTTCATGGCGGCGGTTATGCCTTCAGTTAAGATACACTCGATAGCCTTGGCGACTTTGGCAATAGCTGGCTTGACTATATCATCTTCCCGTGGGGTGAAGTCGCTGAGCACGTAGCCAACTATAATATCCTCGTCGGTGATGGCTGTCCCGTCCTCTGTGGTCGGGCGGCCAATGCCTACCTTAATGCGGGGGAAGTCTTCGCTCCCCAGGACCGAGATTATTGAGTTTATTCCTTTGTGGCCTCCAGTGCTGCCACCGGCGCGGAGGCGGAGCTTGCCCAGAGGCAAATCGAGGTCGTCGCAGATTACAATCAGGTTATCTAGCTGGATTTTATATTTGCGCATCAGCCGTCCAACCGCCTCGCCGCTGAGATTGACAAAAGTCTTGGGTTTAGCCAGAAGCACTTTAAAGCCGGCTATTTTACCGCTGCCGGTTTGGGACAGGCATTGGTGCTGCTTCACGGGGATGGAGTGGAGCTTGGCTAGGTGGTTCAGGCAGCGGAAGCCGATATTGTGGCGGTTGTGGGCATATGCTTTGCCCGGGTTGCCTAGTCCTACAATTAGATTCATATTGTTTTTCAACCCCTCACCCTGCCCTCTCCCCTGTCGAAGGGGAGAGGGGAAAGAAGTATTGTGAAAGGGGCTGCGCCCCTTTCAATCCCCCTGTCGCCTGAGGTGGGGCTAAAGCCCCGCCGCTAAATTGTTTGTTTTTAATCCCCTGTTATTTTAGTTTGTTTTCCGACCTTTTCAAAAGCTCCAGGAACTCGGACTCGGTGAGCGTTTTTGTGCCCAGCATCTGGGCTCGTGCCAGCTTAGAGCCGGGGTCCTCGCCGACCACCAGGTAGTTGGTTTTTCTGGTGACATCGGAGCCAGCTTTGCCACCCAGAGCTTTGACCCTGGCTTCGGCTTCCGGGCGGGCCGAGGATTTCAGCGTGCCGGTGATGACGAACTCGAGCCCTGCCAGTGGCAAGTCCTTAGTCCCAACTTTTTCCGCCTCCAGCTTTACGCCGGCCTTTCTCAGCTTCTCAATGATTTTTTTATTCTGTCCCTGGCGGAAGAAAGCTACTATGCTGTCGGCAATTTTGGGGCCGATGGAGGGAATTTCCTGGAGTTTTTCCGGCGTCGCCCGGGCTAAGTCATCAAGGCTGGTATAATGCTCAGCCAGCAGCTCAGCCGTCTCATCTCCGATATTGGGTATGCCTAAGGCGAAGATGGCCCGCGGCAGAGGTCGGCCTTTGCTCTTTTCAATGGAGTTGAGTATGTTGGCGACGCTTTTTTCTGCCAGCTTTTCCATGTTGAGTAGCTGTTCCCTTTTCTCGTTGAGACTATAAATGTCGCCGACATCTTTTATCAGCCCGGCTTCGAACAGCGCCTGGGACATTCTCTCACCGACGCCTTCAATGTCCATAGCGCCGCGACTGACGAAGTGCTTGATTCTCTCCAGCGCTTGGGCGGGACAGGCGGCGTTGGTGCAGCGGTGCATGGCCTCGCCCTCAGGTTTTATGACCTCAGCGCCACATACCGGGCAGGTCTTGGGCATGTGGAAAGCCTTTTCCTTGCCGGTGCGGCGGCTGACGATTGGCTCGACTATCTCGGGTATCACCTCGCCGGCCCGCTGTATGACGACCCAATCGCCGATGCGGATGTCCTTGCGATGGATGTCCTCTTCATTGTGAAGTGCGGCGTGCTTGATGGTTACTCCGCCTACTTGGACAGGCTCCAGTATGGCATAGGGGTTAAGGCTGCCCGTCCGCCCCACATTTATGCCGATGTCCAGAAGGCGAGTGGTGCCTTGAACGGCAGGGAATTTGTAGGCGATGGCCCATCTCGGCTCGCGTCCCACGTATCCCAGCTCAAGCTGGAAGGGAATGGAGTTTATCTTCACCACCACACCATCGGCCTCATAAGGTAGTGCCTCTTCATCCTTAACCCACTTTGCGTAGTAGTTCTTCACTTCATCGATGGTACGGCAGAGGGCGATATTGGGATTTACTTTGAAGCCCAGCGACTTCAGGTATTGCATGATTTCCCAGTGAGTTTCCGGGACTGCCTTGCCTTCAGCCCAGCCCAAGCCGTAGATGAAAATATCCAAAGGCCGCTGAGCCGTAATCCTGGGGTCTAGCTGCCTTACCGAGCCGGCGGCGGCGTTTCTAGGATTGGCAAAGAGAGGCAGGTCCTCCTTAGCTCGCTCCTCGTTCAGCTTCTTGAAGCCAGTTTTGGGCAGATAGACCTCGCCCCTGACCTCAAACCGTGGTGGTGCTTCCTTAGGCACGGAGAGTGGTATGCTCTTTACAGTTCTCAGGTTTTGAGTGATGTTCTCGCCGCGGAGGCCATCGCCACGGGTGGCGCCGACCTCAAGCAGGCCGTTAACGTAGGTCAGGGCTACCGCCAGGCCATCGATTTTAAGCTCGCAGACGAAGTCGGTGTCGCGACCGCCCACAAGGTTGGAAGCCCGTCGGTACCAGGCCTCAAGCTCTTCATCGGAGAAAGCGTTTGCCAGGCTGAGCAGGGGCTGAGGATGCTCGACAACGCCGAAGGCCTCAACCGGTGCAGCTCCTACCCGCTGAGTGGGCGAGTCAGGTGTGATGAGTTCGGGGTGTGTTTCCTCGAGCCGCGTAAGCTCACGCATAAGCTCATCGTACTCAGCATCGCTGATTTCCGGGCTGTCCAGCACGTAGTAGCGATAGTTGTGGTGGTTAATCAGCTCCCTTAGCTTATTTATCCTCTGTTTTGCCTCAGCTATGCCAGCCATAAAAGCCTCATTGATAGTATAGCACGTTGTAAAAACAGGATTAAATATGCAGCGGTGGGACTATAACCGGCTCAATGTCATCAAGAGCGCGGTCTCTGTTTTTTGTGGCATTGCGAGCGAAGCGTGGCAATCTCCCGTTGTCCATTCCCCACAAAGATTGCCGTGTCGCTAGCGCTCCTCGTAATGACAGTGGAGGTGAATTGAGTTTGCCACGGCACTTTATACCTCGCAATGACAAAAAGGCGAGTGTTTTGGTTATTGGTATTTTGGGTTTTGCATCTGTTTAGTGCTTAGGGATTAGAATTTAAGATTTTTATAATGTGTGGGAGCAGGCATACAGTCCTGAGATCCGGATAGATATGAACTTATGTTATTGCCAACTGACCCTCCCTATGCCATAATCTTGGCATGGGCATTGTTGGAGGCGAGATATGGTGAGGATAATAGATTTGAGCGTTCCCACGGAAGATAGTCCCAGCGAGCCGTTGCCGGTGAAGGTAACTCATGAGCCTCATCAGCAGGCTGTCGGTTTGATGAAGATGTTCTTCGGCTGCACCGAGCAGGACTTACCACAAGGGTTGGGTTGGGCTAATGACAGCGTAACGCTGGGGGCACATGCCGGGACTCACGTTGACGCTCCATGGCATTACTTCCCCACTTCTGAAGGAAAGAGAGCCAGGACTATCGATGAGATGCCCTTAGAGTGGTTCTATCATGATGGCGCGGTGCTGGATATGAGGCATAAGCCTCGTGGCTCCGGCATAACAGTGGACGACCTTAAAGCAGCCTTGAAGAAGATTAGCTACAAGATTAAGCCCTGGGACATTGTGATGATACAGACCGGTGCTGACAAATTATGGGGGAAAGCGGAGTATTTTGAGGCTGGCTGCGGTATGACCACGGAGTCCACCCTTTGGTTAATAGAGCAGGGCGTTAGGGTTATGGGAATCGATGCCTGGGGGTGGGATAGACCGTTCTGGGCAATAAAAGAGGAGTTTGCCAAAACTGGTGACAAAAGCGTGCTGTGGGGTGCCCACTTCGTTGGCAAAGACAACGAATATTGCCATATAGAGAAGCTGGCAAATTTAGACAAGCTGTCCAAGCCGTTCGGCTTCAAAGTGGCTTGTTTCCCGGTGAAGCTCACCGGCGGCAGCGCCGGCTGGGCTCGTGTTGTCGCCATACTTGAGGGCTGATACCACCTCGGGATTTTTTTCGCTTTTGCCTGACCGGAGAATTGTAGCGTTGTAAGCACAGTGCCTCACATAATTATAATTATGCCTTGAGACAAAGGCTTCAAACGGCTAAAATTGAGGTTGTTTTTGAGAAGAATGCGGTTATGTATGAGCATGGGGTGTTGCTAACATGGTAGAAACGTTCCTCTGCCCTAAGTGTGGAGAGGAGAATCTTATGAGCTATCGGTTTTGTGCGGCTTGTGGGACGCAGCTGGCTCCAGGGGTGCAGCAGCCGGAAAAGGCCTGCGCAAAATGCGGTTCACAAAATCTCCTAAGTTATAAATACTGCGGCACTTGCGGTGTGAAGTTAGGCAATTGTTGCCCTAATTGCGGAGCCGATGTTCCCGCCGACTCGAGATACTGTCCGAATTGTGCTTATCTTTGTGGCGAAGGGCGATATAATGCGGAGTAGGGGTGAGCCTGAAATGAAGCCTAAACCGCCGCTCTGGTATAAAGTGCAAGCGGTTTTAGGCTGGATGCTTGAGGAAGCTATGCTGGTGGCTGTCGTCCTCTGGGTGCTGCCACATTTGTTCAACATAAATATTCCGCTGCGGGGTCTGGCTATTTTGATGGCAGCTTTAGCCGTACATTCCTACATCATGTACCGGATAGGCAGGCCGACCTTTCTCATGAGGCCGAAGGTGTCTGCTGAGACTATAATCGGCAATGAGGGCAAAGTGACTAAACGGCTGGCTCCCGATGGCTATGTCAAAGTCCAGGGTGTGCTGTGGAAGGCTACGTGTGCTGAGTCAGAGCTGGAAGTCGGCGACGAGATTGTGGTTGTGAACATTGAGGGGCTGAGGCTTATCGTTAGCCCTAAAAGAAGAACACTGTACAATAAAAGGTAGTGGGTCTATTTGGACATAATGTTACGGCTGGACTGATTTTCGGGGGCCTGTCATAATTAGGCTAAATTCTTGAGAGAGGAGGCTTATATGACTGAGCGAGAAGTTATAAACTATTGGAAGGGTCGCTGTTTCGGCTGCTCAACAACGAATGAGCGTGGCTTGAAACTTCGCTTCTGGTTCTCCGAGCAAGGTTGCTTTACCAAGTGTGTGATCCCTGACTACCTATGTGGAATTGGTGGATTGGCTCATGGTGGAATTATTTACCTTCTAATGGACGAGGTGTGTGAGTGGACAATCATCTCTCGCCTGGGGCGGTTTGGAGTCACTCTAGAGATGACAATTCGCTACCTGAACCCGACAGAGGTTAATACCGAAATCGTTGTGGAAGGGCAGATTGTCAGCCATGACGACAGGAATGGTGTCTTACGCGCTACTGTCCATTCTTTAGATGGCAAGCTCCTGGCGGAGAGTCAAAGCAAGTGGATGTTTCCGAGCCTTTCCAGCCTCGCGAAAATCGGAAAAGTGGATGAGTCGATATTGCGTGAATTTCTGGCTAACTACCCTCAGTGATACTCCAGTCTATTACCGATTTCCGATCTTTTGGAATAATGCTCTCTTCAAGGAAAAAACAGGTACTAAATGCTCCTGCTAGAAAAATTTCAAAAGTCCTCTATTTCAAATTGACCCACTACCCAATAAAAAGCCCTATTGACAAAATTAAAGATTCCTGTATAATACAAATAACGATAACTATTATTAATAAAGGCAATGAGGAGAACTAAACAGAAAGAGGCTATTATCGAGGTGTTGAGGGGTACGAACTCTCATCCCACGGCTGATTGGTTATATAACGAGGTGAAGAAGGAGATACCTAACATCAGCTTGGGGACAGTATATCGTAATCTCAGATTGCTATGCCAGAGCGGGGAGATATCAGAGCTGGACATTTGCGGTACTGTGAGCCGGTTCGATGCCAGACAAGATAACCATTATCATTTCAGATGTGAGAAGTGCGGCCAGGTGTTTGATGTCGATGAGCCGGTGAACAAAGAGATTAATGGCAGTATAGCCCGGAAAACAGGCTTCATGGTTGTATACCATAAGCTTGAGTTTCGTGGAGTATGCCGGGAGTGCCAGGATAGTTGATTGTCTGGGAGGTGGTTCATGGCAAAAGCGGTAATAGCACTCGATGAGCAGCAGGTAACCAGGTTGGAGCAGGTCATTATTGACCATGATGAGGAGGGGGCGTGGGAGCTGTTGGCTGAGATAAGGGCGAAGGTCAAGGCAACACAAGACACTCGCTGCGGTGTAGAGAAGTTGAGGAAAGGGGTGCAGTGAGGATTTTGCGGCTAAATTCCCCTCATCTTGACAATGGGTTTGTATGTGCTTATATTTGTGGTAGAACCAGTTGTCGACAGTGACTGGCAGCTTTTTATCTAGTGAGTGACGGGAGGCAGAAACTCCGCTTTCAATGAGACAAACGCCCCCCCTAGTAAACCAAAAGGAGCATGAAATGGCAAAAGAGGTTAAAGTCTATTCTACCACTACCTGATCCTGGTGCATCAAAGTCAAGCAGTTGCTGGACGAAAACAAAGTTATTTATAAGAATCTTGATGTTGCCAGAGATAAGGTTGCTCGTGAGGAGATGCTCAACAAGACAGGGCAATTTGCTGTGCCCGTCATTGACATCGATGGTGAGATTTCCGTTGGCTATGACGAAAAATGGCTGAAGCAGAAGCTGAACCTTTAGATGAAGGGTACGGGCAATGTACGACTTGATGATTATCGGTGGTGGTCCTGCCGGCATGACAGCAGCCGTCTATGCGGCACGAAAGAGGCTGAATGCCCTGTTGCTTAGCAAGGACCTGGGGGGCCAGGTCAACTGGACATTGGGTATAGAAAACTATATGGGCTACCAGATCATCGAAGGTCCGGAGCTGATAAAGAAGTTTGAGGAGCAGGTAAAGCAGTTTCCCATAGATATAAAAACCGGGGAAGGTGTCAGCAGTTTATCCCGAACAAGCGGCGGCTTTGAGGCTAAGACCGATAGCGGTGAGACCTATCAGGCTAAGGCAGCTATAATTGTAACCGGCAAACGTCCCCGCCCCTTAAACGTCCCGGGCGAAGAAAAACTCAGGGGCAGAGGGGTTACTTACTGTGCTACCTGTGATGGTCCCCTGTTTGCTGATATGAAGGTGGCTGTCATCGGCGGTGGCAATTCAGCCCTGGAGGCCGTTGATGACATGGTCAAAATCGCTGAGCATGTCTATCTGGTATCATTGACTCAACTCACCGGTGACCAGATATTAATTGACAGAGTAAAGAGCGCCGTGAACCTGACGATGTTTTTGGAGCATGAAGTTGTGGAGATAACCGGAGAAAAACTTGTGGACGGGATAAGAGTAAGGGATTTGAAAACGAAACAGGAAAGGGAGCTTCAGGTTAGTGGTGTCTTTATTGAAATCGGTCTTATCCCCAATTCGGATTTGGTGAAGAATGTAGTTACGCTTAACCGCCATGGGGAAATCGAAGTTAATTGTAATAATGAGACCAATGTACCGGGGCTTTTCGCTGCTGGCGATGTCACCAGCGTCCCGGAAAAGCAAATAGTGGTGGCTGCTGGTGAGGGGGCTAAAGCAGCCCTTCAAGCCCATCGTTATCTGCAGAGGCTGGGCTGATTATATAAAGTCTTTTTGTAAGGGGTGGTATTGGTTGCGCCTAACGATGGAGACTGGCAGCTATAATTTGTGAGACAAAAGTCGCAGACAGGGGCTTTGCTTTGGTCTAGATTAAGATGATTAAGCATATATAAGATTTTGCAACTAATCTTCGTATCTTTGCAGAGCGGAGGCAGGATTATGCAGTTACAAGGAAGTAAAACACAGGAAAACTTACGTAAGGCTCTTGTAAGAGAACTACATGCTCGTGCTAATTATACATATTTTGCTGAGGCTGCCAGAGAAGCCGGCCTTGAGCAGATAGCCGAAATGTTTTTGACGACAGCTCAGAATGAAGCGGAACATGCCGAGCATGAGTTTAAATTCCTTGGCCGCCTCGGTGATACTGCGGCAAATTTGAAAGTGGCTACTGGTCTTGAGCATGAGGAAGCGACCAAGTTGTATCCCGAAGCGGCGAAGGTGGCAGAGGAGGAAGGTTTCAGTGAAATCGCTGATTTCTTCCGCAGGATGTGTAAGGTTGAGGCGAATCATGAAAAGAATTTTAATGAGCTGCTGGAAGCGTTGAACAAGAGCAAGGAATTTAAAGGCAGGACAGTGGGGCATTCAGCGGTTGAGATGGCGCAACTGATGTTGCCACACCAGACTAATCCTGCCGGTTTTGTTCATGGTGGCGAGTTGATGAAGCTGATGGACAACGCTGCCGGTGTAGTGGCTGCCCGCCATAGTCGGGCTAACCCGGTCACTGCAATGGTCGAAGACATCAATTTCCATAATCCGGTGCGCGTTGGAGACTTGGTGCTGGTGCATGGAAAAATCACTTTTACTAGCCGCTCATCAATGGAGGTGCGGATAGAGGTTGAGGCAGAGAATCTTCTCAGTGGCAAGCGGCTTCCAGCGCTGACTGCCTATTACGTTATGGTGGCTGTGAGCCTTGAGGGGAAACCTGTGGAGGTGCCGACTCTTATCGTCATTACCGAGGAAGAAGAGAGGTTGTTTAATGAAGGCTTAACTAAATATCAGGCGCGCAAGGCGAAATCTGGCAAGTGAAAGGAGATGTGAGGATGGGAAATGCAAAGCCTGAAAGAAGAGTTTATCTAGATTATGTCGCTACTACACCGGTATTGCCTGATGTGTTGGAGGCGATGTTGCCTTATTTTCGAGATGTCTATGGGAATCCACAATCGCTTCACTACTGGGGTGATGCAGCCAGGGAAGCGATGGAAAAAGCTCGAGAGCAGGTTGCTGTCCTTATCGGCAGCAGTCCTGAAGAGATAATCTTCACCTCTAGCGGCAGCGAAGCGAATAATGTGGCAATCAAAGGGCTGGCTCAAGGTCAGAGCGGAAAGGGAAAGCATATAATTGTTTCTGCGGTTGAGCATTTTTCGGTGCTGCACGCCGCCAGAACTTTAGAGAAGGCTGGTTTTGAGCTTACTGTGGTGCCGGTAGATAAATACGGGTTTGTTGATCCCGATGAGATAGCCAAGAATATCAGGAAGGACACGATATTGGTATCCGTTATGCATGCCAATGGAGAGGTGGGCACAATCCAGCCCATCGCTGAGATAGGTAAGATAGCCAAAGAGGCTGAAGTGCTCTTCCACACCGATGCCGTCGCCAGCGCAGGCAATATACCGGTGGATGTAGATAAACTGGGCGTGGATGCCTTAAGTCTGGCAGGGAACGAATTTTATGGCCCCAAGGGCTCAGCTGCCTTGTGGGTACGCAAGAAGGTTCGTCTTATGCCATTAATGGATGGAGGGGTGCAGGAAGGTGGACGTAGGCCAGGCACGGAAAATGTGCCAGCTATTGTCGGTATGGGCGAAGCTGCTGAGTTAGCTGTTAAAGACATGCCATCGCGGACGGGGAAGTTTTCTCAGCTCAGAGACAGGTTAATCAACGGTCTACTGAGTGCAATTGACCATACCATTCTTACCGGGCACCCGACCCAGCGCCTTCCCCACCACGCCAGCTTTTGCATTGAGTTTATTGAAGGTGAAGCCATGCTGCTAATGCTAAACAGCCAGGGAATCGCTGTCTCCAGTGGCTCAGCCTGCACCTCTCGGGCTTTGAAGGCTTCCCATGTCCTTATTGCCATGGGCATTCCACATGAAATTGCTCAGGGCTCTTTGCTTTTTAGTCTGGGGGTGGACAATAATGAGGCGGACATAGATTATGTGCTTGAGAAATTGCCACCTATCGTGGATAGGTTGAGGCAAATGTCGCCGTTGTATGCCAAATTCGTGAAAGAAAAGAGGGGGTGAAGTTTTATGCCGATGTATAGTGAAAAGGTAATGGACCATTTTATGAATCCCCGTAATGTCGGCGAGATTAAAGACGCTGATGGCATTGGTGAGGAGGGCAATCCGGTCTGTGGTGATATGATGACGTTTTATATCAAGGTTAAGGATAACCGTCTTGAAGACGTCAAATTTCAGACCTTTGGCTGTGGTGCTGCAGTCGCCGTTTCCAGCATGGTCAGTGAGATGGCAAAGGGAAAGACCCTGGAGGAGGCTGTGAAAATCACTCCAAGCCTGGTAGCTCAGGAATTGGAAGGCTTGCCTAAGAACAAATATCATTGTTCTAACTTGGGAGCTCAAGCCCTAAGAAGAGCAATTCGTGATTACGCCCAGAAGAAGGGAATCACCATCGAAGGTCTAGAAGAGAAAGGAGAAGAGCATGAAGAAGGAGAAGAAAACGACTAAAGAAGCAGGTTGTCTCTGTCCTTACTGCGAGGAGGAGCTGATTGTCGCCAGCTGTCCCTTCTGCGAGGCTTGTGGTTCAGTCCTCAGCTATTGCGTTAGATGCGAGATAACAATTCTGGATAAAAAAGCCACTAAATGCCCTAAATGCGGTGAGCCGCTGAAAAAAGGCGGGAAGAAGTGAGGTAAGTATTATCATTTGGGGGGCAATGGATGAAAGCTGATGAAACTTTAGATTGCGTCGGACTTTATTGTCCAATGCCTATCGCCCAAACTGCCAAAAAGATGAAGGAGTTAAAATCTGGGCAGGTGTTGGAAGTCCTAGCCGATGACAAGGGTATAAAAGAGGATATGCCAAACTGGTGCAAGACGACAGGCAATGAATTCCTGGGCATAGAGGAAGATAAAGGGATATACAAAGTATTTGTAAGAAAATCATGACAGTGGGGGGCATATGGAAAACGAACATGGCAAGACTTTAGAAGCAATTCAGTTTGCTATACAGATGGAAATTGATGGCAAGGGGTACTACCAGAAAGCCAGCCGGGAAAGCGGTAACAAGGTGGGCAGAGAGCTTTTTGATTGGTTGGCTGGTGAGGAAGATAAACACCGGCAGAGATTTGAAGACATATATAACGCCATAAAGAAACAAAAAGCCTGGCCTGAGGTCAACATTCAGCCTCGTAAGGGGGAGATACTTAAAACCTTATTCTCCGAGGCGATGCGGACAGTCGGCTCCAATGTGCAGGTGGCCGATGCTGAGTTTGATGCCATAGCCAAAGCTATGGAAATGGAGAACAAGACTGAGAAATTCTACAACAACCAGGGTGAGAAGAAGGCTGTCTATGATGCCGAGAGGCAACTCTATACGTCACTGGCTGCCGAAGAGAGAGGTCACTATCTGGCTCTGGTTGACTATCGGGAGTATCTTATTGACCCGGCAGGATGGTTCCGTAAAGCGGAGCACCCTACTCTGGACGGCGGCTAAGGAGAGAGTAATATGGAGTCGGATAATGTGTTGGAGATTAAACACCTGAGCGTGGCTGTGGGTGACAAAGAGATATTGCATGATATAAATTTGAACATTAAAGCTGGTGAAACGCATGTGCTTTTTGGGCCCAATGGTAGTGGGAAGACCACTCTTCTGATGGCGATAATGGGTTCTCCCAAATATCGGGTAACCAAGGGCAGCATTATCTTCGAAGGTAAGGACATAGTTGGATTGCCTGTGGATGAAAGAGCCCGTTTGGGGATTGGTATGTCACTCCAGAGACCACCGGTTGTCCGTGGTGTGAAAACTCGTGACATGGTAACTGCCTGTGCCAAAGGGCGAGTGAGCGATGAGGCCATAGGTAGTCTGGCAGAGAAAGCTAACCTGACTGAACTCATGGATAGGGAGGTGAACTACGGATTTTCCGGAGGGGAGATAAAACGTTCTGAGCTTCTGCAATTATTGGCTCAAGAACCAGACCTGGCGTTATTGGATGAGCCTGAATCCGGTGTTGACCTGGTAAACATCGCTCTTATTGGACAGCTTATAAATGAACTTCTACAGAAAGAGCATCCTATACGTGACCGGAGGCACGCTGGACTCATTATTACTCATACAGGACATATTTTGGACTATGTCAATGCCCGCAGCGGTTATGTCCTGCTTGATGGTAGGATAGTTTGCGAGGGAGACCCTCATGAGATTTTGGAGACGATAAAGCGTAAAGGTTATGAGGAGTGCAAAAGATGCGTAACATAGATGCTGCCAAAGCATCTAAAGAGACAGCCAAAGCAGCGGCGTCTAAGCCAGCGGCTTTCGGTGAGGATATAGATTTAGACAAATATGCTCATTCTGGGGATGAATTGCCCTATCATGATGACCCGTCGAAATTGCCGGCTGAAGCCAAGAAACAAATGGTACAGGTTGGTGTTACATTAGACGATGATAGCCAGCGCTCAGGAACAATCATTCAAATAGACCATTCCACAATACATCGCAGGGCAAAGCAAGATGGCATAGAGGTTATGAGCACCAATGAAGCTCTGGAGAAATACGACTGGTTGGCCGATTACTCGTGGAAAGCCGTAGCTGTAGATACCGACAAATACACTGCCAACGTGGAGCTCGGTCAGAACAATGGCTACTTCATCAGAGCTCTGTCTGGAAGCAGGGCTTCATATCCGGTTCAGGCTTGCCTTTATCTGGGAAAACGTAACCTGGCGCAAAAAGTTCACAATATCATTATTGCCGAAGAAGGTTCTGAGTTGCACATTATCACCGGCTGCACTACAGCTCCCAGAGAGGAACCGGGTATTCATATAGGCATTTCTGAATTTTACATCAAGCGGGGGGCTAAGGTTACTTTTACCATGATACATAGCTGGGTGCCGGAGATAGCTGTCCGCCCGCGCACGGGCATAATCATTGAGCAAGACGGTGTGTTCTTGAGCAATTATGTCATTATGAGGCCAGTTCACTCGCTGCAAATGTATCCTGTGGCAAGATGCGTCGGTGAGAATGCCGTTGTCAGGTTTAACAGCATATTGGTGGCGTTGCCTGGCTCTAATATGGATGTCGGCTCGCGGGTTCTGCTCAATGCTAAAGGAGCCAGGACGGAGATAATATCACGGGCTATAACTACTGGGGGGAACATTTACGCTCGGGGTTATATAGAAGGCAGTGCCCCTGATGTAAAAGGACATCTGGAATGTCGCGGCCTCATATTACGAGGCGAGGGCATGATTCATGCTATACCGGAATTGAAGGGCACGTTGGCTGGCGTAGACCTGTCCCACGAGGCGGCTGTGGGCAAGATAGCTGAAGAGGAAGTGGAGTATCTGATGATGCGGGGATTAACTCGAGACGAAGCTACCGCTGCCATAGTGCGAGGTTTTTTGAGAGTAGATATAGAAGGCCTGCCACCTGAGCTCAACCTTGAAATACAACGAGCTGTCGAAGCCAGCGAAAAAGAAGTCATGTAGTTTAGATTGCTAGAGGTGAATTATGAATCTAAAAGCGCTTTATAAGTTGGGTTATGGTCTGTATGTGGTGTGTTCCAAAGAAGATGGCAAGCTTAACGGTCAGATTGCCAATACGGTCTTTCAGGTTTGCTCTGAGCCGCCTATTATCGCTGTGGCTCTCAATAAGCAAAACCTAACTAACGAGTTTGTTTCTGCGAGTAAGGCGTTTACGGTTTCAATCCTTTCCCAGGACACACCTTTAAGTTTCATCGGTGGCTTCGGCTTTAAGTCGGGCAGGGAGGTAGATAAACTCAAAGGCATTAATTATAAGCTGGGTGAAACCGGGGCGCCGATAGTGCTCGACAATACTCTGGCTTATCTTGAAGCTAAGGTGATTAATCAGGTAGAAGTCGGCACTCATACCATCTTCATAGGAGAGA
Organism: Chloroflexota bacterium; assembly: GCA_016875875.1. Classification (NCBI taxonomy): domain Bacteria; kingdom Bacillati; phylum Chloroflexota; species Chloroflexota bacterium. Next base: position 41,846 of record VGOP01000002.1, read on the forward strand.
TTGTGGCAGCGGATGTAGTAAAAGAAGGTGAGCCGATGACTTATGCTTATTATCATGATGTCAAGAGAGGCTCCACACCTAAGACGGCCCCGAGTTACATTGAAGAGAAAAAGGAGGCAGCACCGAAAATGGCGAAATACAAATGCGCGGTTTGCGGTTATATCTATGACCCTGAGCTAGGCGACCCCGATGGTGGAATAAAACCTGGCACGCCTTTTGAAAGGCTACCTGATGACTGGGTGTGTCCTGTTTGCGGTGCTAGCAAATACCAGTTTGAGAAGGTTGAGTAACGCAAGATTATGGCAAAAACCGTAAGGAGGAGCTAGGGCTATGGCGGAAGGCAGAAAGGAAATCCTGAAGGGGTTGCTCAAGAAGCTGCATGAAGGTGCTGACCCTGAGCAGATGAAAGAAGAGTTCAAGAAAACACTGGGAGATGTCCCACCGACTGAAATAGCAGCAGTGGAGGAAGAGCTTATAAAAGAGGGCATGCCTAGGGAAGAAATACAGAAATTCTGCGATGTTCACCTGGCTGTTCTCAAAGAATCGCTGGAAAAGAAAGAAACTCTAGCACCTGCAGGACATCCCATCCATATTCTCATGGAGGAGCATAAATTGCTCTTGCAGTTTGCTGATGAGCTTAAGAATATTGCCAAGGGGATAAAGGGAGCAAAAGGTTTTGCTTCAATTGGTGAAAGCATGAAACAGCTATACCATATAGTTGAGCATCTTAAGGACTCTGAAAGCCACTATGTGCGAGAGGAGAACGTACTTTTTCCCTCACTTGAGAAGCATGGGATTAAAGAACCGCCGGCGGTTATGTGGATGGAACATGACAAGATAAGAGAGATAAAGAAGAATGTTTACCGCATAGTTGATGGTCATAAAAGTATGGCTTTTCAAGACTTTGCCAAGCAACTGGATGAAGCAGCACTGGCTTTGACTGAGATGCTATCGAGTCACTTTTACAAAGAGAACAACATTCTGTTCCCAACTGCTTTACAGGTTATAGGTGAAAACGAGTGGCCTGATATAAGACATCAATTCGATGAGCTCGGTTATTGCTGCTTTACTCCCGAGCCGGCAAGGATAGCTATTGGGGAGGTGGAGAGGCCAGCCTTTAAACCAGAGATGGAAGGCATGGTTTCTTTCGAAACCGGGGCTTTATCGGGGGAGGAACTCGAAGCGCTCCTTGACACCTTGCCGGTGGATGTGACTTTTGTGGGCAAAGATGACACAGTCCGATACTTCAGCCAGTCCAAGGACAGAATCTTCCCCAGAGCTAAAGCAATTATCGGACGGAAAGTTCAACAATGCCATCCTGAAAAGAGTGTACATGTTGTCAATCAGATATTGGAAGATTTTAGAAGCGGCAAGAGAGATACAGCCCAGTTTTGGATTAATCTGAAGGGTAGACTGATTTATATTCGGTACTTTGCTGTTCGTAAAGACGTTGAATACCTGGGATGTCTGGAAGTTACTCAGGATATCACGGATGTGAAGATGATTGAGGGAGAAAAGAGACTGCTGGAGTATTGAAGGAGAAGTAAAGTGAAACCAAGAGAGATAAGGCCTGGGATTCACCGTGTAGGGGCGATTGACTGGGACAGACGGCTGTTTGATTCGCTTATACCGCTTCCCGACGGTACCAGCTATAACTCGTATCTGATTAAGGGGAGCGAAAAAGTTGCTCTTATAGACACGGCAGACCCGACTATGGAGCAGGTGCTGGTAAATCACCTGGACGAGCTTAAAGTCAAAAACATAGATTATGTGATTGCCAATCACGCCGAGCAGGACCACTCAGGTAGCATATCTTATGTCCTTGAGAAATATCCTAAGGCAAAGGTCATATGCACCCCTAAATGTAAGGGGATGCTGATAGACTTGCTTTTGGTTCCGGAAGACAGGTTCATAACCGTCGAGGACAAAGAAACTATTTCGCTGGGAGACAGGACACTTGAGTTCATTCATACTCCATGGGTTCACTGGCCTGAGACCATGGTGACCTACTTGAGAGAAGAAAAGTTTCTGTTTTCTTGTGATTTCTTCGGCTCTCATCTGGCTACGACTGACACGTATGTTACTGACGAAGGGCAGGTATACGAGGCGGCCAAGAGGTATTATGCCGAGATTATGATGCCCTTCCGAACGATTATCCAGAAGAACCTGGAGAAAATAAAAGATTACAAGATTGAACTTGTCGCTCCCAGCCATGGGCCTATGTACGATAAACCTGAGTTTATCACCGAAGCTTATCATAGCTGGGTCTTTGGTGAGCCTAAGAACATCGTAGTCTTGCCCTATGTATCTATGCATGGCAGCACCCGCAAGATGGTGGCTTATTTTGTTGAAGCTCTGGCTCAGAGGGGTGTGACGGTGAAACAGTTCGACCTCACTGTCACCGATATCGGAAAGCTGGCAATGGCTTTGGTGGATGCAGCGACCGTTGTTATCGGTACACCCACTGTCTTGGCTGGCCCACATCCCAATGCTGTCTATGCTGCTTTTCTGGCAAACGCCCTGAGACCGAATTTGAAATTCGCCTCTATTATCGGTTCCTATGGTTGGGGAGGCAGGACTGTTGAACAACTGATAGCATTGATGCCAAGCCTGAAGGTGGAAATATTAGAACCTATTTTGGCTAAGGGCTACCCGAGAGAAGCAGATTTCAAGGCTTTAGAGAGTCTAGCTGATGCCATCGCCCAAAAGCACAAAGAGCATGGCTTCGTCTAACAATAGTCAAATTCTCGTATCGGGTTTAAAGGTGACAGCAAAATGAAGAGTCTAAGGCAAAAAGTTATCTATATTACAGTGGTTATTACTGTACTGACAGCGGTTATGGGTCTATCATGTTCGAAACCCGAGTCTGAAGTCTCCGTGCAAATTGCACCGCCTGCACTTGAGGAAACGCCTGTACCAGAGCCTGTGTCTAGCCCTACGCTTTTAGAATGGGTGCCTCGTATATCAATTGAGGAATTATTGGGGAAAATGGAGAGCAATGCCAACATCGTTATTGTGGATACTCGATATGAAGACCAATACAATGTGGATCATATCAAAGGGGCGGTATCCGCTCCGCTTGCCACAATAATAGCAGGGCAATGGGTGCCTCCATCTGACAAGGAGATTATCCTCTATTGCAGTTGACCAAGTGAGAAAACGAGTGCCAGTTCGGCGCTGGAGTTGATCAAGAAGGGCTTCTCTGATGTGAAGGTCTTAAAAGGAGGGTATGAAGCTTGGAAGGCAGCGGGCTATCCAATAGAATCCACCGGGAATTGAACGGAGGTTAGAGATGAAGGGAAATTTCAAGGCAAAACTGAAAGTGAACAACATCACTATCGAGATGAACCAGTTCGTTGAGGAGTTTTTAGCTCGAACTATGGTTGGCGCCATTGCTTCGCTGAAAGGCGCAGAAGACATAAAGAGCTTGAAAATCAATCAGAAGAAGGGCAATGTCGAGATCACCGTCAATGGTAAAGATGTTCCTCTCACACCTTTTCCCAACGACATTATTTCCAATACCCTGGTAGGTATGGTCTCCTCGCTGAGAGGGATTGATGATATAGACAGCATAGACATCAGCGTTGAAGGGGGGTGAGTTGTGTTAGCTGGCAAGATTATATAGTTTGCGTGCCAAATGAAAAAGAGAGGAGGTTTGTCATGACAGGCTTATTGGCGATTTGTGTATTCGTTATTGTTTTTGGCTTAAACCTTAAGGTTATATCGAAGACACTGGATATAACTGCTGCAAGCACAAAGGAAGTAAAAACTCAACTAACGAAGATGGGTTTAAAAATTGTCTACGCTAGCATTCCGATAATTATTGTAGGCGGGGTACTTTTTGCAGGCATAGCAGGGTGGGGATTTCAGCCGCGCCACGAGGACGGAACTGCTATAGCATCAATGGGGCTTACTGTGCTAGCTCTCGGTTTCACTACGATAATTAGAGCACGTGGACGTCCAAAAGAAGTATTGAAAGGCGCGCGAATTGTGATATGGGTTGGGGTCGGGTTTTTCCTGTTTTTTGTCATTGCTTATTTGGCTTATTTGATTTACGTCTGGGTCACGAGCGCATAAAAATATGGAACGTATCGAAAAACAACTTGAAGCAAAGGTTACGAAACTGGCTGAACTGGTGGACTATCAGGATGGCTCTATAGTTAGCCGGGAAATCATAGGCAAGAAGACCGGGACAGTAACTTTATTTGCCTTTGACCAGGGGCAGAGACTTAGTGAGCACACGGCACCTTTTGATGCTTTAGTTTATGTACTTGAGGGCGAAGCGGAAATCGTCATCTCTGGAAAACCTCTTCGTGTGAAACAAGGCGAGATGGTTATAATGCCTGCTAATCAGCCACATGCCCTTAAGGCGATTAAGGGATTTAAGATGATACTGACGATGATAAAGGCTTAGTTCAGGAAGGTAATTTACCGTGGCTGTAAAATCCAAGTCAAGCAACCCTCAGAAGGCGCGCATACATGTAACTGGTATGACCTGCACGACATGTGCGGCTACTATTGAGAAAGGTCTTGCCCAGACTCCGGGTGTGGAAAAGGCCGATGTTAGCTTTGCCTCGGAGAAGGCATCCATAGAGTATGACCCTTCGAAGGTTAATCTGGCCACGGTCGCAAAAACCATCTCGGAATTGGGTTACAAGGTAGCCACCAAGAAGTCCATATTTCCTGTGAGTGGTATGACCTGTGCCTCTTGTGTCGCCCGTGTGGAAGCAGCTCTCTCCAGTGTGCTCGGGGTTATTTCAGCCAATGTTAACCTGGCTTCGGAGAAAGCCACAGTCGAATATGTCGATGGCACTGATGTGGCTGTGATGCGACGGGCAGTTGAGGAGGCCGGTTACGGATTGGGGTCAGAAGCGGCAACGCTGGAAGATGTCACCACAGCCGCTCAGCGAGAGACGAGAGGTCTAAGAAACAGGCTTATCTTCGCTTTAGCTTTTGCTGTGGTGATAATGGCGCTGAGCATGGGGCCTGATTTCCCCGGGAAACCCTATCTGCTCTGGGCTTTAGCTACTCCGGTACAGTTCTGGACAGGGTGGCGATTCTACAAGGGAATGTGGGGAGCGCTGAAGCATAAGACCGCCGATATGAATACCCTTATTGCTGTGGGTACTTCGGCGGCTTATTTCTATAGTATGGTGGCAGTATTGGCTCCCTCTCTGTTTGCTGCTGCAGATATAGAGCTTGGCCTTTATTTTGATACATCCTCCATGATTATAGCCCTGATTCTCCTGGGCCGATTTTTGGAAGCTAGGGCTAGAGGACAGACCTCGGAGGCGATAAAAAAGCTTGTTGGCCTCAAGCCAAAGACAGCCACCGTGATACGTGATGGCAAAGAAATTGAGATTTCTGTGGAAGAGGTTCAGGTCGGTGACCTTATACTGGTGCGGCCGGGTGAGCGGATACCTGTAGATGGTATCGTCCGTCAGGGTTATTCCAGCATTGATGAGTCTATGATAACCGGAGAGAGCATCCCCGTAGACAAAAAAGTTGGTGACACGGTCATCGGCGGTACTATTAACAGGATGGGCAGCTTGCAATTCGAGGCAACCAGGGTGGGCAAGGATACCACTCTAGCCCGTATTGTAAGGCTGGTAGAGGAAGCACAGGGAAGCAAAGCACCTATACAGCGCCTGGCTGATGTCATTGCCAGCTACTTCGTGCCGGCAGTGATAGGCATTGCCATCGTAACTTTTATTGTCTGGTTTTTCTTGGGGCCACCGCCAGCACTGACTTATGCCCTGCTTAACTTTGTGGCCGTATTGATTATCGCCTGCCCCTGTGCTTTAGGCCTGGCTACTCCGACAGCTATCATTGTCGGCTCCGGCAAAGGGGCCGAGAACGGCGTCCTCATCAGGAGTGGAGAGGCACTGGAAAGGGCACACAAGATAAATTCTGTGCTGCTGGATAAAACAGGAACATTGACGCGGGGCGAACCCAGGGTAACTGACATAGTTGCCGTACCATCCATTTCGGAAGAGGAGGTTCTGCGGTTAGCAGCCTCGGTTGAACATGATTCAGAGCATCCGCTGGCGGAGGCCGTAGTCAAAGCGTCTTATGAAAAAACCCTGAAGCTACTTAAGGTCTCAGATTTTAGGGCTATGCCGGGACATGGCGTGGAAGCCGTGGCAGGGGGTAAGAAGCTTTTGCTGGGCAACCTCGCTTTGATGAAGAAAAAAAAGTTTTCTCTGAATGGCATGCAGAAAGAAGCCGAACGCCTGCTAAGTCAGGGTAAGACCGTGTTGTTCCTCGGTGTGAACAGCCGGGTAGCGGGCATTATTGGCCTGGCAGATACTCTTAAACCGAATGCCAAGGAAGCAGTGGAGGCATTGCGTAGATTAAACGCTGAGGTGGTGATGATTACCGGCGATAACCGTCGCACGGCTGAGAAAATTGCTCATGAGGCGGGGATTGACCGCGTTCTGGCTGAGGTTTTGCCGGAGAATAAAGCTCAGGAAGTCAAAAGATTGCAGGAGGAGGGCAAGGTGGTGGCGATGGTGGGGGATGGTATTAACGATGCTCCGGCACTGGCACAGGCGGATGTGGGCATTGCCATAGGCACCGGCACAGATGTTGCCATGGAAACCGGCGATATAACGCTGATCAGTGGTGATTTAGATGGCATTGTAACTGCCATATCTTTGAGCAAGCGCACCATGAGCACTATCAAGCAGAACCTGTTCTGGGCTTTTGCTTACAATACAGCACTTATACCGGTGGCAGCAGGTCTGTTGTACCTTGTTTTTGGGCATACTGCTGTCCCATCAGGACTCCACTTCGTTTTCGGTAATTACGGTTTCCTGAACCCGATGCTGGCGGCTCTGGCAATGGCCGCCAGTTCTATCACTGTAGTGTCCAACTCGCTGAGATTAAGAACATTCAGGCCGGCTAAGTTTGAAAAACCAATGGAAGGAGGTGAGCATATGGCGGTAGACCCAGTGTGCAAAATGCAGGTGAACGAGAAAAAAGCTGCAGCTACTTCCGAGTACAAAGGAAAGAAATACTATTTCTGCGCAGTGGGTTGTAAGAAGGCTTTCGACCAAAACCCTGGGAAATATCTCACCGAGAAAAGCAAATGAGGGCTAAAGCGTTTCTTCAGGTAGTCGTGGGCTGCAATTAAATCTACCTATTTGCGACAAATGAAATAAATTTACGGAGGGACAGATGAAAAAGGAAGAAATCATTGCTTTACTTAATGAAGACCTCGAGGGCGAGCATGGCGCTATTATCCAGTATCTGACCCATGCCTATGCCATGGGTGAAGGTGAGATGGCTTGTGAGATTGAAGCCATTGCCCGAGAGGAGATGCGCCATCTTGATTGGCTAGCTGATGCTATAGTGGGGTTAGGTGGTAAGCCCAGCATGAAAAGGGGCAAGATGCGCATGGAAGGCAAGTCGGTCAGTGATTGGATGAAGAGAAATGTGCTGCTGGAAAAGGATGCCATAACTATGTATAAGGAGCACATTAAGGCTATCGGTGACCGCAAGACAAAACGGTTGCTGAAACGCGTATTATCGGATGAGGAGTCCCATCATGGTGACTTCGCCCATTTCGTAGACAAAGCAAAGAAGGAAGGTGCTAAAGACCTGCGGGGTGACCGCAAGGATAAGGTGGCTAAGATTCTTAACTGGGGTATTGAACATGAATATACAGTAGTTCTGCAATATTTACTGCACTCATATTTGGCAAAGAATGAGGAAATGAAGCTGGAGATGCAGGACCAGGCGATAAATGAGATGCAGCATATGGGCTGGCTGGCTGAGGAGATGGTCAGCGGCAAGGGTAATCCTAAACTGGAGCATACCAAGATTGATAAATCGACCAAGATGGGTGACATGCTCCGCGCTGATATTAAGATTGAGAAAGAAGTAGCTGCAGAATATGACCGAGCTGCCAAAGAAGTAACCGTGCCTGACCTGAAAAAGCTGCTTAAGCGAATAAGGGACCACGAATTGTATCATATAGAGGTATTCGACGACCTACTGAAGGAAGTAGAGAAATAAAAAGAATAGATTGCAGCGATAAATCGCCGTAATCGAATTTAATCGTTGAAATCACATAATTATATATTGAAAGGAAGGAATGAAATGGCAAAAGTTAAGGCAGTTGGGGAAATCTTCAGGTGTGAGATTTGTGGGAATGTGGTTGAGGTGAAGAAGGTTGGCGGTGGTGAGCTGGTTTGTTGTGGTAAACCAATGATATTAGCCAAATAAATAAAGATGGAAATGAAAAAGGAGGGGGAAAATGGCTTACGAAGCGAAAGATTATAGCAAGTTGATTGGCATGGAGGGTTTTAGCGAGACGTTGCTAAAGAATCACTTTACCCTTTATCAGGGCTATGTAACAAATACCAACAAGCTGATGGATATGCTGGCTTCTATGCTGAAGGAGGGCAAGGTTGGCACGCCGGAATATGCTGAACTGAAACGGCGGATGGGCTGGGAATTCAACGGTATGCGGTTGCATGAGTATTACTTCGAAAATCTCGGCGGCAAGGCAGCGATAGATAAGTCGGGAAAGCTGGTAAAGAAACTAGCGGAGAACTTTGGTAGCTATGAGGACTGGGAGAAGGATTTCAAGGGCACAGGTACCATGCGCGGCATCGGCTGGGTCATTTTATATGAGGACAATGTAAGCGGAAAGCTCTTCAACCAATGGATAAATGAGCATGATGTTGGCCATCCTGCTGGTTGTGTGCCAATTTTAGTAATGGATGTCTTCGAACATGCCTTCATCACTGATTACGGGCTGAAGCGGGCTGATTACATCGAGGCCTTCTTTAAAAACATAAACTGGTCTGTTGCCGAAAGCCGGCTGAAGTAAGGTTTGTCCAGTCGAGGAAGGTGCAATATGGTGAAGTTTGTCGAGGTGGTTAAAAAGCATGACCTTACGAATGGGACGATGAAAGAGGTCAAAATTGAAGGTCATGATATTCTCTTGGCTAAGGTTGCCGATAAATACTATGCTATTGATAACCGCTGTCCTCATTTCGGTGGTAATTTATCCAGAGGTCGTCTTGAAGGGACTGTGGTCACCTGTCCACTGCATGGCTCACAGTTTGACTTAAGTGACGGCCATGTAGTCCGCTGGCTGAAGGGCTCCGGTGTTTTCTCTGCTATAGGAAAGACTCTCAAGTCGCCGCGATCTACTATTGCGTATAAGATTAAGGTCGAAGGCGATAAAGTGTTGGTTGAGGTTTAGTTTTTGGGTAGTTGATAAGCAAAGGTCGCCGCTGGCTTCTCTAATATTTGATTGTAGGGGGTAGCCGATGTCATTAAAGGGAAAGCGTATTGCCATACTGGCAGAGCAGGATTTTGAGGATTCCGAACTCGTCGAGCCTTTGAAGGCAGTGAAGGAAGCTGGTGCCCAGGTGTTTGTAGTGGGCAGCGGCTCCCAGACGAGCTATAGGGGCAAGAGAGGCAAGGCGACTATAAATGTCGACATCGATGCCGATAAAGTTAGAGCTGATGATTTTGATGCTATCATCATCCCCGGTGGTTATGCCCCTGACAAGATGCGACTGCACCAGCCTATGATTGATTTGGTAAGGAAGGCACACGATTTAGGCAGGGTGATAGCGGCCATTTGTCATGGCCCACAACTGCTCATCTCAGCGGATATAGTGAGGGGGCGCCGTCTCACTTCGTGGCCTTCGGTGACAATAGACCTTAAGAATGCCAGCGCCATCTGGGTAGATGAGCCCATGGTTAAAGACGGCAATATCATTACTTCTCGCAAACCATCTGACTTGCCGCTATTTAATCGCGCAATCATCCAGGCTCTTGGAGGATAAGCTATTTCACTAGAAGCTGATATCTTAAAGACATACCGAAATGTGGCTATCGTTGGGGCATCGTCCAATCCGGAGCGGCCCAGCTATAGGGTAGTTCGTTATCTCATGAAACATGGTTATCATGTAATTCCAGTTAACCCTAGTGTACAAGAGATATTGGGCAAGACTAGCTATCCCGACCTCAGCTCAATACCTGAAAAAGTGGAGGTGGTGGATATATTCCGAAGGTCGGACGAAGTGATGCCGATTGTTGACGAAGCGATAAAAATTGGGGCTAAGGTGGTGTGGATGCAAGAAGGGGTTATCAATGAGGAAGCCGCAGCTAAAGTTAGAGATGCCGGGCTCTTGGTGGTCATGGACAAATGTATGCGTAAGCAACACATGCAACTTGTTCGAGGTGAACGTAGAAAAAAGGCAAGGGGTGAATAGAATGATTTTTAAACAGAGCTCTTGGATGAGATTCAGACGCCGTTTCGCCGTACTGGTTGCATTCTCTGTGTTGTTCGTCATCTTGGGTGCAGCTTGTTCACCACTACAGGTACCCCCAGAGCCATCGCCAGCTCCTCCGTCGGCATCCTTGCCGCAAACGCCATCTACTCCCTCAGCACCGCAGCCAGCCGAATGGTCAGCTGACGGTGTGATTACCGCCGGGGAATATGCTGGGGTGCAGACATTTGGCGATTATGAAATACAATGGACTAGCGACGGAAATTATATATACATTGGCATGAAAGCTAAGACGAGCGGCTGGTTAGCCGTGGGCATACAACCGGGGACAAGGATGAAGGATGCTGATATGGTGCTGGGTTTTGTCAAGGATGACAAAGCCACCATTTATGACTTCTTCTGTACTGGAGACTATGGTCCGCATTCTCCAGATACTGAACTTGGCGGCGCCAATGACATCCTCGAATTCGGCGGCAAAGAAGCAGGTGGCTATACCACCATTGAATTCAAGCGCTTGCTGGATACCGGCGATAAATATGACATTTCAATCTTCAAAGGTGCTAACAAAATCATTTGGTCCTATGGTTTGGATGACCAGTCGACGCAAAAGCACGTTAGTCGCGGATACGGGGAGATAGAACTGTAGTCCGCACAAGCGATCTTGGAGGTATGTATAATGGAAATCTTTCAATCAATAATAGTTGCCAGGCTGATATTCATCTTAGGCATTGTCAATCTGCTAGCGGGTATGCTGATATTCTTTTCTTGTCGGTGCATTCCCAACGGCAGTTTGTTGAGCAAGCTCACTAAGTATCCCGCTTATCAACGTTTCTTTCGGTATCATTGTTATATCTGGTGGATATTCTGGCCATCGGTGATTGTTCACGCTCTGTTAGCAATCGCCTTTTTTGGCATACCGGTTTAAGCATTCTAGAAACAGGATGGCTATCAAAGGGTAGAAAGGTGTAATGAAGATTAAAATAGTCTTCTACAGCATGTACGGGCATATCTACAGAATGGCGGAAGCTGTAGCTGAAGGTGCCCGTGAAGTGGAAGGAGCCGAGGTAGAACTGCTTCAAGTTCCTGAATTGATTCCTGACGAGGTTTTGGAGAAATCAGGGGCTAAAAAGGCGCGTGAAGCATTTGTTCACATCCCGATAGCCAAACCAAGTGATTTAGCTGATGCCGATGCCATAATCTTCGGTACCCCAACACGCTTCGGCAATATGTGTGCCCAGATGCGTAATTTTCTGGACCAGGCAGGAGGGTTATGGGCAAAGAATGCTCTTGTGGGCAAAGTGGGCAGTGTCTTTACCTCCAGCGGCACCCAACATGGCGGACAGGAGACAACCATCATTAGCTTCCACATTACGTTGCTTCATCTTGGGATGGTGATTGTGGGGCTGCCTTACTCAGAGACCCGCCAGACTACAACAGATGAGATAACCGGGGGCAGTCCCTATGGAGCGACGACAATAACAGGGCCAGATGGCAGTCGTATGCCCAGTGACAACGAGCTGGCCATGGCACGGTTTCAGGGCAGGCATGTAGCTAACATAGCTAGGAAACTCGCAGGCAGATAGAAATGAAAAGAGCAGTCAGCAGTGTAATTGTTTTGGTTGTGTTTCTTTTATTGATTTTAGCAGCTGGTTTTGCCTGTGCCGTAGGTAAACCTGTGGGTGAAGCAGGCAAACTGCAGCCTGTGGAGATAAGAGAGTATCAAGGCGAAAAGCTTTCCTCAATAAATGAATTTAGAGAGAATTCCATAAAAGGCCCGCAGAATGTGAATTTGGAAAGCTACAGGCTCAAAATAACCGGAATGGTAACAAATCCTAAGACTTACGCTTACGACGAAGTCATTAACAACTATCAGAATTACGAGAAAATTGTAACGCTTGATTGTGTTGAGGGGTGGAGTGTAGACATCCTTTGGAGAGGTTTGCTGGTGAGAGATTTGCTTGCAGAAGCAAAGGTTTTGCCAGATGCGGAGGTGGTTATATTTCATGCCTATGATGGGTACACAACCTCCTTACCCGTCAATTACATAATCAATAATGACATACTAGTCGCCTACAGTATGAACGGCGTTACTCTTCCCACAGAAAGAGGTTTTCCTTTTCAGCTTGTGGCTGAAAGCAAATGGGGATATAAGTGGATAAAATGGATAACGGAAATCGAGCTATCTGACGACGTCGATTATAGAGGCTATTGGGAGAGTAGAGGCTATTCTAACAGTGCCGACCTTGACGACGGCTTCTTTGAAAGATGAGAAACGTATTTAAGCAAAACCTGGCCAAACGAGTGGTGCACTGGTTGTTGCTGGTTGTGATAATGCTCTATATCATAACGGGCTTGGGTATCACGGAATACCGGGTTGTTGAGTTTTTGACATTCGGGTTGCTAGCCAAACCGTTGGCTTTCAAGATTCATGACAGTCTGATAATTCCATTTATAGTCCTGTTAGGCTTACATATCTATCAGCAAACCAGGAAGGCATCTCGACCGTGATTTCTTTCTTCCCTCAAAGACCAAACAATGACAAAAAACCAGTCCCTCTATATCTTATCCTCTTTTCTTCTCGGCTGGGCGACGAAGCCAATAGCGATTAGGGGGCTGAATACGAATGCGGTGAGTAATCTGGCTAACGTATTGATATTGAAACGCAGCATAAAGTCTGGATATCTATTCAGGTTTTCAATGAAATCGATGTACAAGTTTGCCAGTGGTACTAGCTGGTCGCGAGGCACACGTTCCAGTGTGTCAGCGGCATCGAAAAGATAAACTGGGCCGCTTATGTAGCTGACCACGGGTAATCCCTCACGGCTGAGTGGGCCGGCATCGGTAGGAACGCCAAGCGGGGTTACTGTGGGAAACAGAAGGGTGCCATAAAGTCCGTAGCGCTGGAGCAATACGGCATAAAGGCTGATAGCCACGGGGTTCTCCTTAAAAAACACGCCCCTTGCCTCTACATAATTGCTATAAGGCCAGTTGTCGGCGATGTGCTCGATGCACATATAAAAGAGGCTATCTGAGAGCATTCCCTCCTTGTGCCGCTCGATAAAATCATCACTGGATGGTTCTCCAACAAAATGGGAGCCGGTGAACAAGAAAACCATCGTCCGGTGGCGCTCTTCCGGTGGGACTTGGGCGTAGTAGCGGGCAAGAGCCAGAACCATGCCCACTCCGGAGCTGTCCTCTACACCGCTGGGCCAGGGAGAGTCGAAATGGGAAGAGATGATGAAGTTTCTGTCGCTTTTGCCCGGTAGAACAGTGTAGATATTGATCGCTTCTCCACCACCTCTGGATATGGTTGCATCGAGGACTAGATTGATTTCCAATGGTCCTTCCTGCAGCCTCTTTTTAAGTATTTCACCATCTTCTTCTCGGATATACAGGCTGGGCACTGAGCGGATTTGGCCGTCATAGGGAGCGTAATAGGTAAGCGGTCCCATATTGGGATAATCTTCCAGTATGTAAACCGCGCCTACGGCACCGGCTTGTTCAAGTCTTGGGTAGATATTGAAAGAATGGAGTATCCAGCCAATGGGGTATGGATGGCTGTTGCCAGCAGCGAGATTGTCAGGGTCATAAGCCATGTAGGAGAATAGCTTCAGTTCGTTCCAGCCGATATTTATGGGCGGCAAAGATATCAGTGCCATCTTTTCTTTGACATCAACAGCCTGAAAGTCTGCTTCCGTACCCTGGCCCAAGTAGACAAGCTGGGCAGTGATACCTTCAGGTGGTGTCTGACCGCTGTAGGGCCAGAAGTAACATTCCATTTCAGTTGGATTGTCTCCATTAGGCTCTATAACCAGTTGCCATTTCCTCTCTTCCCAATAGTCGAATGTTGTGCTCTCTATAGTGACCGGGGGGGCTGAGCTTTTGAGCCAGGCAGTCAAATCAGCAGCGGCGTCTTGATATGACGCCGAACCCGGTCGCCGTGGGCCAAAATCGTAGACATCCTTTATATGTCCATATATTTCATCTTCGGAGGGTTGAGCAACGCCTTCAACGAAATTGCCTGTGGTAGGTTTGGAGATGGCATAAATTGATAGAGGTATTGCGACCAGCAAGAACACCAGAACGATTGTTGAGACTACAAAGGCGGGCTTAGTGTTAACGTTACTTGTCATCCGCCCGTAGGTTTCACTTTTGAGGCGGTAGCCGAAAATGTACAGGGCTAATCCGCCGAGGAGAAAAACGATGATCCCTGACAACAGTCCCCAGCCAGAAAAATAAGCCACATAGCCGACCGGATGTCTTACCAGGAGCCCTCCGGCAAATTTAGCCGGTAGCGATAAGAGCGACAGAAGCGGTGAAACTGTGGTCAGGGATTCCAAGGCTAGCTGCAATAGAAACCAAGTGCCCACTCCCATCCAGGCTCTGCCCAGAAATGTCAGCCAGTTAGCCTCATTGCGGTACAGGAGATAAGCCAGGAGCAGCAAGGCTATCGGTGGGAGCAGGCCATACCATATATTTAAGAGAGCCTGCGCATAGCTTGATGTGTTACCTAATACTGCCAATAGTGCCGGAATAAGGGAGAAAAATAAGGAGAGTAGCAAGAAGGCCAGGAACTGGAGAAGCAGCCGCTTTAGATGGTTAACCAACCTTTACTACCCCCTTGGCTGAGAAACCGTACCAGATTGAGGCCTATTGTAAACCTTTCTGTTAAACTTGTCATCATGTCTCACAATGCAAAAACAGTTTGAGAAAAGAGGGACAGGTCTTTACAGGTTGAGATATTTTGTATTTGAATTTGCTTGAGATTTGGAATCTGGTATTTCCGAAGAACTATTTGACATGTGCACTGGAAGCTAGTGGAGATAGCGAGTATAATGAAATTCGGGCAGCGTGCGGCAATATTTATTCCTTTTTAAGGAGGTGGGAGATGAAGGGCACTGAAAAGACAAAGGGGCAGCTAATAAAAGAACTGGACTCCTTGCGTCAACGGGTTGCTGAGCTGGAGGCAATGGAAGCCGAACATGAACGCGCAGGGCAGGAGTTGAAGCTGCGAGACCAGATTTTAGAGAAAAGCATCCAGATTTTAGAAAGCGCTATCGACCCCGTCTTTCTTCATGATGTTGAGGGTAATCTCATTTACGTTAATGAAGCAGCAGCTAAGTCGCATGGCTACACTATAGAAGAATTAATGAAAATTAATCTTTATAAGCTGGAGACCCCTGAGTCTTCAGAACTGGTCGAGCCACGCATTAAGAAAATTCTGGAACAGGGGTCAGACCTTTTTGAAGTAAGGCATTATTGTAAAGATGGCTCAGTGGTGCCATTTGAGATGCATACTAGAACTATTGAAGTAGATGGGAACACCTTCTTTTTCACTGCTGCGCGTGATATCAGCGAGCGCAAGCGAGTTGAGGAGACGTTGCGAGATAGAGAAGAGAGATACAGGTATCTCTTTGAACATAGCCAGGTCGCTAATGCCTTAGTCGGATTAGATGGAAAAATCATTGATGCCAATGAGTCAGCTGCGGCACTCTATGGATATGACAAGAGTGAGGTAATCGGTAAAGATTTGCTGGAATTTATCTCCCCGGAGAGTAAGGCAAAGGTAGCGGAGGCCTTTGCTCAAGGTTTACAGCATACCCCTGCTGAATCTGTGGATGTTGATGTCATTGCCAAAGGGGACATCCGAACCTTTTTCTACCCGGGAGGTTACCATTTGGTATTTGAAGGCGGTAAGGAGATAGGATTTTTAATTAGTGCAGTCGATGTGACCGAGCGCAAGAAGGCAGAGGAAGCCTTAAGACATTCGGAGGAGAGATATCGGACTATACTTGAGGAGATGGAGGATGGTTACTTTGAAGTTGACCTTGCTGGCAACTTCATTTTTGTTAATGATGCACTATGTCGCCAGCTAGGGTATTCCAGGGAAGAGCTGATAGGTATGAACTACCGAGCTATCATCGCTAGTGATGATGTCAAGAACGTTTATAGAGCTTTTAATCAGATCTACAGGGAAGGTCAGCCAATTAGAGATTTCAATTTTAAAACCGTTCGAAAAGATGACAGTATTGGGCATGGCGAGCTCGCAGTTTTCCCCTTACGAGACGAAAAGGGCGAGATAATCGGCTTTAGGGGAGTCGGCCGTGATATCGCTGAACGCCTGCAGATGGAGGACGCTTTAAGGCGGTCAGAGGAGAGATATAGGACTGTTTTAGAGGAAATGGAAGAGGCTTACTATGAGATGGACCTTGCCGGCAACTTCACGTTCTTCAGTGATGCACTGTGTCACCATTTAGGCTATTCCAGAGAAGAGCTAATGGGGATGAACTACCGGGTTTTCACACCCCCTGAGAATATCAAAAAAGTGTTTGAGACCTATAACAATGTGTATCGTACAGGTGAGTCGATTAAAATGTTTCCTATGGAACGGATTAGAAAGGACGGAACGCGAAAACTTGCCGAAGCCTCGGTCTTTCCTTTACGAAATGACAAGGGCGAAATAATTGGCTTTCGGGGAGTCGGCCGTGATGTCACCGAGCGCCTGCAGATGATTGAAGCTTTAAGGCGGTCGGAAGAGCGATACCGTACGATGCTTGACGAAATGAAAGAGGCCTACTATGAGGTGGACCTTGCCGGCAACTTCACTTTCTTTAGCGATGCACTGTGTCAGCAGTTAGGCTATTCCAGGGAAGAGCTAACGGGGATGAGCTACAAGGCTTACACGCCATCTGAGAATACCAAAAAGGTGTTTGAGGCCTACAATAAGGTGTATCGCACTGGTGAGCCACTCAAATTGTTTCATTCGGAACAGATTAGAAAGGACGGAACGCGAATACTCACCGAGGACGCGGTCTTCCCTCTGCGAGATGAAAACGGCGGAATCATCGGATTTCGGGGGGTCAGCCGCGACATCACCGAGCGTAAGCTAGCTGAGGAGGCATTGCAGGAGTCTGAAGAGAAATTCCGAACCCTGGCAGAAGAGTCACCAAACATGATTTTCATTAACAAGATGGGGCCAGTAGTTTATGCCAATATGAAATGTGAAGAAGTCATGGGTTACACGAGGGAAGAGTTGTGCTCTCACGATTTCGACTTCATAACACTGATTGCGCCCGAATTTAGGGAACAGGTGAGGGTAGCTTTCGAGCGTCATAAGAAAGGATTCGAGTCCGAACAACTAGAATATACGCTTCTCACTAAAGATGGAAGACGAGTCAACTCGATACTGGCTACAAAGCTGATCACATACGGTGGAGGGCACGCTATTCTGGGGATGATAACTGACATCACCGAGCGCAAGAAGGCAGAACAAGAACTAAGGCAACTGGAGCAGAGGGCTCAGTTCTCCAGTCGCTTGGCTTCTGTTGGTGAGTTGGCATCAGGTGTCGCCCACGAGATAAATAACCCTCTCACCGCAGTGATTGGTTATGCCCACTTGCTATTAGATAGAAAAGATATCCCTGAGGATATAAGGCGAGATGTGGAAGTTATTAATGAAGGCGCTCAGCGGGTAGCCGGAATTATCAGAAAAATGCTTATCTTCGCCCGTCAGACCAAGCCGGAACGGACATATGTTGATGTTAACGAAATCATAAACACCACGCTTGACCTGCGAGCTTATTCTTTGCAGAACAATAATGTAAAGGTTGTCCTCCAGCTTGACCCTGATTTGCCCATGACTGTCGCTGACCCCGGTCAACTCCAGCAGGTGTTTCTCAATTTAATTATGAATGCCGAAACAGAGGTCAAATTAGCCCACGGTGGCGGCAAGCTGGCAATTAAGACAGAGGAGATGGATAACAACATAAGAGTGTCTTTTAAAGACAATGGTCTGGGGATAGCCAAGGAAAATCTTGAGAAGATATTTAACCCCTTCTTCACCACTAGAAAGGTAGGTCAAGGGACAGGGCTTGGCTTGAGCGTCTGTCATGGCATAGTAAACGAACATAAAGGCAGGATATGGGCTGAAAGCCACCTAGGCAAAGGCGCTACCTTAATTGTGGAATTGCCCATAGTTACTGAGCACAAGCAGTTGGAGATGCCTGAGCCTGTCATCGAAGAGCCTCATAAGGTGCTCAAGGCTAAGATACTGGTGGTAGATGATGAGGCGGTGATAAGACAGTTCGTAAGCCAGATGCTGATGGATGAAGGGCATGAGGTGGAAGCTTTAGATAGCGCTGAAGATGCGTTGGAACAGGTTAAGAGTAAGGAGTACCAGGTCATCATGCTGGATATCAAGATGCCGGGCATGAATGGCATTGAGTTGTACAGGCATTTTCAAAAGATATCACTGGCTTTGGCTGAGAGGGTAGTTTTTATAACCGGCGATGTTATGGGAGCGAGCACCATGGCCTTTCTTTCCAAGACCAAAGCGCCTTATATTATCAAGCCGTTTGATGCCAAGCAGTTGAAGATAGAGGTAAACCGCATATTAGTCAGGGGGTGACTTGCTGAAACTCATCCTAACCCGGCGTCTCTCTTCAAGCGAGAGAATTTTGGCTCTATTTGTGCTGCCTTTCCTGCTTTAGCTTGTCAAGCCAGGCTGTTGATTTGAGCTGCCTTTCCAGAAGGTATTTGAGATATTCCCGCATCAGTTGTTCCAGCTCCGTGGCTAGCTCTGGATTTATTTTTACTCGCCTAGCAGTGGCAAAGTCGCAATTCTGCCACAGGCGCAGCACCTTTAAGGCATTTAGGGATAGTGGGCGCGCCACTGGCTCGTGAAAACCGCAATCGTGGCAGAGGACACCACCTTGGCTGGGACTGAAGAAATTGGTCTCCGGCTTCAAAGGTAAATTGCATTCTGTACATTGCTGTAGCTGGGGACGATAGCCGAGATGGTCGAGAAGGTGAAGTTCAAAATAGCGTAGAATAGGCTCGCAATCGTTGGACTGGGACAACTGTTGTAGGGCTTCCAACATCAGGTCAAAGAGGCGGCGGTCTTCGATGCGCTCGCCGGTAAAGGAGTCAACCAGTTCTGCGATGTAGAGACCGCATGAAATACGTTCTAAATCATCCTTTATGGCCAAAAAGTTATTGATGGTCTGGGCTTGAGTGATGATGTCGAGGTTGCGGCCCCGAGCCAGCATCAGGTGGCTGTGAGTGAGAAGCTCTACGTGGCCGCCCAGCTTGCTTTGGGGACGGCGTGTCCCTTTGGCTACTGCTTTCAGTTTGCCCAGTTCAGGTGTATAAAGGGTAAGTATTCTATCGGCTTCGCCCAGCTTAATTCGCTTGATGATAATAGCTTCTGTTTGGTAAACGCGGGGTGCCGTCATAATCTACGTTGGTTACATTTCTTGCCTGCCTTCTAAGGCACGGCTAAGGGTGACATCATCAGCATATTCCAGGTCACCACCGTAGGGTAAACCGCGAGCCAGCCGGGTGACTCGAATACCAAGCGGGGCAATCAGGCGCTGGAGGTACATGGCGGTGGCTTCTCCTTCTATGTTGGGATTGGTTGCCAGTATCACCTCTGTCACCAGGCCGGCGTTGAGGCGTGATAACAGCTCATTAACTTTCAGCTCATCAGGACCTATCCCGTCGGTCGGGGCGATGACGCCGTGAAGCACATGGTAAAGTCCTTTGTATTTTCTGGTGCGTTCCAGGGGAAGGATATCTATAGGCTCTTCGACGATGCAGATTTTGGTACGGTCGCGTTCTTCATCGCGGCAGATAGTGCAGGGGTCGGAATCGGTGATATTGAGACAAATGGAACACAAAACCATTTTTTCTTTTAGGTTTTTGATAGCGTCAGCTAAGGCACCAACTTCATTTGCAGGTGCTCGGAGCAGATAATAGGTCAGCCGCTGGGCACTTTTGGGCCCTATACCTGGCAGCTTGTTGAGTTCTTCTATTAATCTGGCTATGGGTTCGGCAGCGGGCATTAAATCAGTGCTCAAAAGTCTTGCCTCCTTAGAACAGCCCCGGAATCTTGAGTCCACCGGTTATACTGCTCAGGTGGCTGGCAGCGAGCTCCTGGGATTTTTGAATAGCTTCATTCACTGCTGCCACGACCAGGTCCTCGAGCATCTCAGCATCTTCAGCGTTTATAACTGCTGGCGATATACTCACTGAGCGAATTCTTTGCTGGCCATCAACCACTATCTTGATGGCTCCGCCTCCTGAGCTTACTTCAGCAGTCATATCAGCTAGCTCTTGCTGAGCCTTGGCTAGCTTAGCCTGTAATTCCTGTGCCTGGCGTAAAACAAACTTGTTCATTCCTCCTCCGTTCTGGGCTTCCTGCCAACAACTTTAGCTCCATAGCTTTCTTTAGCAGTTTTCACTAGAGGGCTCTCTGTTTCCATTTTGACTTTCCCGCTGGGGTTAGTAAGAACGCAACGCACCTGATAGGAACGTCCGAAGACCTCTCGTAGCTTCTTTTCCACCAGATGCCTATACTTGGGGTCTTCGATATATTTCTTGTGAAATTCGTGATAAAAACCTAATATTAAAGTGTTATCTTCAATAGCTAGAGGTTCGCAAGCGCTACGTAAAAAGGCATCCAGGTTGCCTTTCGAGCCCTCACCGCGCATGGCATTAACAAAATCTTTCCAGCGGTCGCGCAGTTGGTCGATTTCTGGAGAAGACATCGCCTCCGGAGTTCCCTTGGTTCCGCTTGGTTCCGCTTCAATTTCAGTGCTTTCTGCTGGCGTCGGAGCTTTAGCCTTTGGAGCCGACCTGGTTGATTTGGTTGGTCGGCTAGCCACCGTGGCCAGCTTTTCTGACTCAGACTGTTTAGGTTTGACCAACTGCTTGTCTCCGGCCACAGACAATATGCAGTCAACGAGGGCCAATTCTAAGGGTAGAGGGGAATAGTTATCCAGGCGAAGGTCTATCTCACCGAAGCGCTTGACTGCTGTCAGCAGGTAATCCAGGCTGGCGTTTGCTGCCAGCTCTTTAATTTCAATTAAGTCGTCGCTGGTAACATCAATCACTTCTTCTGAGCCAGACTTAACCAGAAGCATCTCTCGGAGATAATCCACCAGTTCACGATTAAATTGGCGGAGGTCAAGTCCGTCACTGGTGATGCTGTTAATGGTCTTAAGACCGGCAGTGATATCTTTATTGACGATATTTTTGGCTAACTCTCCAATACGCAGGTCTCCACTAATGCCTAGCATCTCTTGTACCTGGTGCAGCTCGATCTCATGCCCATAGTAGGTAACCAGTTGCTCCAGTAGATTTTCGGCGTCGCGGAGGCTGCCGGTAGTTACTTTGGCAATAAGCCTTAAGGCTTCGGGCACAATATGCACATCCTCTTTTTCGCAGACAAGATTGAGCTTGGAGATAACTGATGATTGGGAGAGACGGTGGAAATCAAACCGCTGACATCGTGATAGGATGGTTGGCAGGACTTTGTGAGGTTCCGTAGTTGCCAGAATGAATATAGCGTGGGGAGGTGGCTCCTCCAGGGTCTTAAGGAAGGCATTGGACGCTTCTTTAGTTATCATGTGGACTTCGTCTATAATGTAGACCTTGTAGCGAGCCAGATTTGGAGAATAATTGACTTTTTCTCTCAGGTCACGAATTTCATCAATGCCCCTGTTGCTAGCTGCGTCTATTTCTATGATATCAGGAGCGCTACCTTCGTTAATTGCCTTACACAATGCGCAGCCATTGCACGGCTCGCCCTCCTCGGGGTTTAGGCAGTTTATTGCCTTAGCCAGGATGCGTCCAGTGCTAGTCTTACCGGTGCCTCGTGGACCACAGAAAAGATAGGCATGGGCTACTCGCCCGCTAGCTACAGCGTGACGCAGTGTTTGGGTAACATGCTCTTGTCCTACTACTTGAGACAAGGTCTGGGGGCGCCATTTGCGGTAGAAAACTTGGGAAGTCATGCTGCCCTTATTATACTCTATGTGTGCTGATTCCTAAAGAGTTTGG
Organism: Chloroflexota bacterium; assembly: GCA_016875875.1. Lineage (NCBI taxonomy): Bacteria > Bacillati > Chloroflexota > Chloroflexota bacterium. The sequence continues at coordinate 63,943 of VGOP01000002.1, forward strand.
TTAATAATTTTTGAACTCATCTCTCTTAATTCCCCTCTCCTTTCAAGGAAAGGGGGGATATGATGCAAAGGAACCGTGCATTGCTTTTGTAGCTATGTTATAATTGTGCCTTATAGACGCATACAAAAGGAGTGTAAATTTGGACAAAGAGAAGAAGGGAGCTGTCATCTCAGACTTTAAAATTCACGATGGTGATACCGGCTCTGCTGAGGTTCAGGTGGCAGTGCTTACGGAGAGGATAAACCAACTGGCTGAGCATTTGAAAGTGCATCCTCATGACCAGCACACCCGTCGTGGTCTTCTAAAGTTGATAGGACAACGAAGGCGCTTGCTCGCTTATGTTTCCAAGAGCGATGTCAAACGTTACCGCAGTCTTATCACCAGGTTAGGTTTGAGGAAATAAGTTACCAGGTATTTTGGGTGGATTATGTTTGAGTCTGACAAATGTGAAATTGGGGGCAGGTTGCTAACTATTGAGACAGGCAAGTTAGCCACGCAAGCTGACAGCGCTGTTACTGTTCGCTACGGTGATACCGTGGTATTGGTCACTGTCTGTGTTACTGATGAGCCCCGCGGAAATGGTGATTTCGTCCATCTGACTATAGATTATGAGGAAAGGCATTATGCTGTTGGCAAGATTCCCGGGAGCTTCATAAGACGAGAGGGACGCCCCAGTCAAGAGGCAACCCTAGCCGGACGACTAACCGATCGCAGTCTACGTCCACTTTTTGACAAGAATTTGCATAACGATGTTCAGATTGTGGTTACTGTTCTTTCCACTGACCAGGAAAATGACCCTGATATACTAGCGGTCAGCGGAGCTTCAGCTGCGATGACTCTTTCTTCAATCCCGTTCTATGGTCCGGTAGGTGCGGTGCGTGTCGGCTATCTCGACGGCAACCTTGTGTTAAATCCAACATTGCCTCAGCTGAACGATAGCCTGTTGGACCTTGTTGTTGTCAGCACCAGAGAAGCCATAGTCATGGTGGAAGCAGGAGCCAAGGAAGTTTCTGAGGAGATAGTTCTAGAAGCGATTAAGTTTGGGCACGAGGCGAATCAGGAGATTATAAGATTCCAGGAACGTTTGCGGCAGGTTTATGGCAAGCCTAAGATGGAGATGAAGGCGGATGGTATTGCTCCCGAACTAATAGCTGCTGTCTCTTCTGAGTTTGGAACCAAGTTGACTCAGGCCGTTAGTCATATGGAACGAGCCGAACGCGAAAAGGCAATTGAGGCGGTTAAACAGGAAGCCATCGAGAAGCTAAGGGAGCCATTTCCTGAAGCTGATATTAATGCTGCTCTCGAAGACCAAATTAAAAAGGCAGCTAGAGCGAGCATTTTGGAAAAGAAACAGCACCTTGATGGCCGCCAACCCAAGGAGGTACGTCACATTACTGGTGAAGTCGGTTTCCTGCCGCGTACTCATGGCTCAGGGTTGTTCAGCAGAGGGCTCACTCAGGTATTGACCATAACCACTTTAGGTTCTCTACGTCAAGAGCAATTGATTGATGGCTTGGGATTGGAGGCGACAAAGCGTTTCATGCACCACTATAACTTTCCACCCTTTTCTACTGGTGAGGTAAAGCGCCTTGGGTCGCCAGGACGACGTGAAATAGGACATGGTGCTCTGGCGGAAAGATCTCTGGCCCCGGTGATACCCAGCGAAAACGAGTTTTCTTATACGATACGATTGGTTTCTGAGGTACTTAGCTCTAATGGCAGCACTTCTATGGCGAGTGTCTGCAGCTCAACTCTAGCTTTAATGGATGCTGGTGTGCCCATCAAGGCTCCTGTGGCGGGGATAGCTATGGGGCTAGTTACCAGTGAGGATAACAACTATGTCATCCTTACTGATATTGAGGGCATGGAGGATGCCTACGGTGATATGGACTTCAAGGTGGCCGGTACCAGCCAGGGGATTACGGCTCTCCAATTGGACATCAAGCTTAGAGGCATAAGATATGAGATTTTGGCTGAAGCGATAAAGCAGGCGCGTGAGGCATATAGGGAAATACTTGGTAAGCTGAGGCAGACTATCAGCACCAGCCGGCTTGAACTTAGCCCTTATGCGCCCAGAATGTATAAGATGACTATTGACCCGAGCAAGATCGGTGCCGTGATTGGACCTGGGGGCAAGACCATTCGGTCCATAATTGATGAGGCGAAGGTGACCATAGATGTTGATAACGATGGGACGGTGATTATCGGCTCACCCAGTCAGGAAGCAGCTCAGAAAGCAATCGAAAAAATAGAGAGCCTGACTCGAGATGTGGAAGTTGGCGGTGTTTATACTGGAAAGGTGACTCGTTTGACAAACTTTGGCGCTTTTGTCGAGATTCTGCCTGGAAAAGAAGGATTAGTTCATATCAGTGAGCTGGCTGATTATCACGTGGACAAGGTGGAGGATATTGTGAAGGTAGGCGATGAGATTATGGTTAAAGTTATCGAAATTGACCATCTGGGCAGGGTCAATCTGTCACGACGGGCAGTTTTTTCAGATTTGTCACAAGTTCCAGGAGCTAAAGTTGCGGATTCTACTGCAACAGGTCGTCCTCCCCATAGACCGCAAAGAAACCGCCCTGTTGCTCAGCAGCGGGATAGCCGAGATAGCCGCCGTCGGCGTTACTAAGTGGCGTTAAAAAGCCTTTGCTTTCATGAAAAAGCATTGAGGGGGTGGGAAATGGAACCGATAACAGTGTTGTTGCATGGAGCCTTAGGCAAGATGGGTAGGGAGGCCACGGCTGCGATATGTCGAGACCCTGAACTAGAATTGGTTGGTGGTGTTGACATTAAGGCGACTCAAGAGCATCTGACTTTGCCTGATGGTTTAAAGAAGGTGCCTCTTTCTTCCAATCTGAACTCGCTTCTTGAAATATGCCATCCAAAAGTGCTGCTAGATTTCACCATTGCTGAAGCCGCAATATCGGCGTCTCGTATTGCCCTTAAACGGGGTATTAACGTTGTTATAGGCACATCGGGACTTTCAGACGACAATCTCAAAGAGATTGCCCAACTGTCAAAAGCCAACAAGGTAGGTGCCGTAGTAGCCCCTAACTTTACCATCGGGGCAGCAGTGCTATTAAATGCGGTTAAGGCGGCAGCCAAGTTCTTTGACTACGTTGATATAATTGAAATGCATCATCACGAGAAAGCTGATGCACCATCGGGGACTGCACTGGCTACCGCAAAGGCTATGCTGCAATCGCGAGGCAAGCCCTTCCTTTATTCAAAAACCAAAAAAGAAACACTCAGCGGCACTCGTGGTGGGGAGGTTGACGGCATAACCATCCATAGCGTAAGATTACCTGGATTTGTTGCCAGTCAGGAGGTTGTGTTTGGAGGGCAGGGGCAAACGCTGAGCGTTCGTCATGATACTATAGGGCGGGAGTGTTATATGCCAGGCGTTATTATGGCAATAAAAGAAGTAGTGAATCGACGAGGATTGGTTTACGGATTGGATACCCTGTTGAATTTAAGGGGGAGCGATGAAGGCATATAATGTGGCTATTGTCGGTGCTACCGGGATGGTCGGGCAGGAGTTCATTAAGGTTCTGCAGCAGCGCAATTTTCCCGTGGCATCGGTGAATCTCTATGCCTCCGACCGGTCAGCAGGCAAGAGACTTTATGTCGGTCATAAAGAGCTCGAGGTTAAGGAGACCAGCCCCGAGTCTTTTCATAACATTGATATTGCCCTTTTTTCGGCTGGTTCTGAGATTAGTCGCTATTTTTCACCAATTGCTGCTAAGTCTGGTGCTTTAGTCGTTGACAATAGCGCAGCTTTCAGGATGGAGCCAAAAGTACCTCTGGTTGTAACTGAGATAAACCCTGAAGACATAAGGTTGCACGAAGGGATTATTGCCAATCCGAATTGTTCTACTATTCAAATGGTAGTGGCGCTTTATCCACTGCATAAAGTTAACCCAATAAAACGGATCGTCGTCTCTACATATCAGTCGGTGTCGGGCACTGGCGCAGCAGCCATGGAAGAATTGACTACCCAAGCTAAGTTAGTTTTGGAGGGACAAAATGTCGTTCCTCATGTCTATCCTCACCAAATTGGATTCAATTTACTACCAGAGATAGATGTTTTCTTGGATAATGGCTATACTAAAGAAGAGTGGAAGATGGTGGAAGAGACTCGCAAGATAATGCATGCTCCTGATATAGCCATTTCAGCAACCTGTGTCAGAGTGCCTGTTTTTATTGGGCATAGTGAGGCAGTAAATATCGAATTTACTGACCCTATGAGCCCTGAAGAGGCAAGACATATATTGGCTCAGGCTCCTGGCGTCAAGGTGCTTGATGACCCTAATGTTAGCCTTTATCCACAGCCCTGGCTGGCTGTGGGTTCAGACGATGTTTATGTGGGGCGCATACGGGCTGATGCCTCTCAGCCCAAGGGATTGGTAATGTGGGTTGTGGCTGATAATTTACGTAAAGGTGCTGCCCTCAATGCTGTCCAGATTGCTGAAGAAGCAGCACGGCGGGGCTGGGTTAAGGGTGGGAAATAGACTACATATACGGAGGCCGATGATGAAAAAGTTCGGTCGCTTGCTCACAGCAATGGTTACTCCATTTGATGCTAAAGGTAAAGTTGATTACACACAGGCCAAAAAGCTGGCAAAAGCCCTGCTCGATTCAGGCAGTGATGGACTCGTTGTCTCGGGTACTACCGGGGAATGTCCGACTCTTACGCGTGAGGAAAAGCTACGCCTTTTTGCCGAAGTCAAGTCAGCCGTTGGTAACCGGGGCACAGTCATAGCTGGCACCGGTAATTACAGCACAGCAGAGAGCATAGAGCTGACCAAAGAGGCGGAGAAGGCTGGAGTCGATGGCTGTCTTTTGGTTGTTCCATATTATAATCGTCCTACTCAGGATGGTTTGTACGAGCATTTTAAGGCTATCGCTGGGGTAACAAGTTTACCATGCATCCTCTACAATGTTCCGTCACGCACTGTTACCAGCTTGGCTGCTGAAACCTGCGTCAGGCTTAGCCAGATTGATAATATCGTTGGAGTGAAGGAAGCTAGTGCTAATCTTGAGCAGATAGCCAGGATTATACAAGGAGCTAAGAAGGGTTTCCTGGTTTATAGTGGTAATGATGGTGACACATTTCCCATACTATGTCTGGGTGGCTATGGGGTTATCAGCGTGATTTCGCATTTAGTCGGGCTTCAATTCAAACAGATGGTGGTTGATTATTTTCAGGGCAATATCGAAAAGGCAGCAGCCGTACATCGTAATTTGTTACCTTTGGTTAATGCCATGTTTGTTGTTGCCAATCCGATACCAGTCAAATATGCCTTGAATTACTTAGGCTTTTTCGTAGGTAAGCCCCGCTTGCCACTCACTGAGCCTGACGAGAAATCCAAGGCTGTCATTGAGCAGACTTTGAAGAGCTACAAGATTGACTTGCTAATAGCTGTTAGGGCTTAAGTTTGGATTTGTAGTCACAGCTTCTGCAAGGATTTTTCGAAGTTCTTTACCCGAGGTGGCTTTTTGCCTCTGTTTGGCTCGATGATATGGCCCTCTTCTTTTAAGTGAGCAGCTTGAGCTTGCACACCGCCGGGAAATTTTTCATTCAAGCTACCATCTGCCTTAATCACGCGCCAGTAGGGCGTTACCTTACCCTTTTCGCTTTTAAAGTCCTCTTCTGCTACTTCGGCAACAATGCGAAGGAAAATCCCGGTTGTCATAGGGCAAGAGCAATCGGCGTGCGCATCTTCGGCTAATTTATCCCTGATCTGGGTCACAGTGACAAGTTTCCCTTTCGGGACTTTATTGATTAATGCATCAATATCCAGCGGCTTGGGGATAAGCATTTTGCCGGTGCCAAATCTGTTTTGCATTTTTGGGGGAATATTAACTATTTTACCATGCTCAGGATGTTCTTCTTCTAGCTTCTGTCGCCAGGTTTTACGCGGTTTAGGCATGATCTTATCTCGTTGTCAACAGGGATTTGCCTTAAAACTTAGAAAGCCTTACACAATCTGCTTGACCATTATTGCCTGGTCTCGGCTGGCGCCGACAGAGATGATACTAACAGGGCAGGAGAGAAGTTCCTCAAGCCTGGCTATGTAACGGCGGGCTTGGGAAGGCAGTTGTTTATGGTGGCGGATGTCGCTTATCGGTACTTGCCAACCTGGTAGTTCCTCATAGACTGGCCGACATTTATCCAATATAGCAATATAGCTCGGAAAGTCTTTTATGATGTCACCATTTAATTTGTAGCCTGTGCATATCTTTAATGAGTCGAATGCGTCTAAGACATCGAGGCGGGTTAGAGCTATACCGGTGAAACCATTGGCTTGGGCGCTGAAGCGTCCAGCCACAGCATCGAACCAGCCGCAGCGGCGTGGCCTGCCCGTAGTAGCACCGTATTCGTGAGCTCGTTCTCTGATGAATTCACCCGTTTTGTCCTTAAGTTCTGTCGGCATAGGCCCACCACCCACTCGTGTGGTGTAAGCTTTGAAAACACCGAGGATTTGGTCAATTTGCTTGATGCTTATTCCAGAACCTGTGGAACTGCCCGCAGCCATAGGTGAAGATGAGGTTACGTAAGGATAGGTGCCGAAATCGGGGTCTAGCATCGTTCCCTGAGCCCCTTCTAATATAATCGGTTGTTTCCGGGACACCATGTCCTGGATTATGGGGCCAGCATCTCGAATGAACGGGGTTAGCCGCTCTCCATAGGAGCAGTATTGTTCGTAAATCTCTTCCAGAGATAACGGTGGGGCGTTGTATATTTTGGTGAGTATGGTATTCTTGAGTTCGAGGATTGAGCTAAGTCGAGACCGAAAATTTTTCTTATCCAGTAGGTCGCAGGTGCGGATTCCTAGGCGAGCTATCTTGTCAGCGAAAACAGGACCTATTCCTTTGCGTGTGGTGCCTATAGCTCCCTTGCCTCGGCGCTCCTCTTCCAGTCCGTCCATGAGGGTGTGATAAGGCATTATCAAATGTGCTCGGTCACTGATGAAGAAATGGCTGGTATCAACGCCGTGTTTCTGGAGGTTATCAATCTCTTTCAGGAGTACTACTGGGTTAATTGCTACACCGTTACCGATTATACAGACTGTTTCAGAGTGGAAGATACCTGAGGGGACAAGGTGAAGCCTGAACTCACCGTAAGGATTAATTACAGTATGTCCAGCATTATCGCCTCCCGAGAAGCGAACTACCGCCTTTGCTTTCTCAGCCAGGAGGTCGACTATTTTCCCTTTGCCCTCGTCTCCCCATTGGGCACCGATAATCGCTACAACTGACATTATCTTTATCTTTATGCTAGCTTAGTGTGAAAGTCGGGTAAGGTAACTCTATGGGCTAATGAAGCCTTGAAGCCTAAACTTGCGACATATAGTTTTTGTCCCAGAAGTAGAGCAATGCCCCGCCGCCCACAATCCAGATAACTAAGCCTATAATTATTACCCAGGCAATGCTTAGTATCCCAAGGATACTTCCCAACACCATCCATAGTAGCGCAAGAATGCTAAGAGTCGTTAGGCCCCATTCAAATACTTTGTCGCTCATACCTTTTCACCCCCGGCTTGTTTTATTGACTTTTTGTTTGTTGCCATACATATACCAACCGTTGCCCTACAGTAACAAAGCCAAGCACTACCAAAAGCAATAAAGTAATAAGAATGCTGAATTCAAACAATTGGTTTAAAAGTAACCCAAGCGCCAATATTATAACTCTCTCAGCCCTGGTAAACAAACCGACGGAGCAGTTTATCCCGAGGCCTTCGGCTCTAGCTCGTATGTAGCTGGTGAGCAATGCGCTGATCAAGGCTAGGAAAATAAGCACTATTTCACTAGTGCCTCCAATTCTTAAATATAAAGCCAAAAGACCGAAAAGCACTATGGCGTCGGAAATCCGATCGAAAGTGGAGTCTAACAGAGCGCCGAAGCGAGTGGTTTGGTTAGTTAAGCGGGCCAGTGCTCCATCCAGAATGTCGAATAATCCGGAGATAAGGACTAGAAATCCGCCGATGAGAAGGTGATTGGTGGCAATAGCACCAGCCGCGATTATGCTTATTGCCAGGGCAAACCAGGTCAATGTGTTAGGTTTTAGTCGGCTTTTGATTAGGATTGTTTTTAGCGGCTCAGCAATGCGTCGAGCAGCTATTTTTCTGAATTCAGCTAAGCTTATCATATAATGTTTTTACGCACAGCTATCATGCAAGCTGTTATAGTAATCTATAACTTGTCGTGCGATGTTTGGCCAGCTATATTTTTCGGCTTTAATCCTCCCCTTGGCACCCATCTTGAGACGCAAGGCTTTGTCATTCACGAGGGATAGCAGGGCGTGAGCCAAAGATTCCTCATCTCGGGGTGGCACAAGCAATCCTTCCTCACCGTGAGCCAAGACGCTAGCATAGCCTTGAATGTTAGTGGCAACTACTGGTTTTCCGCATGCCATAGCTTCTAGCAAGACTATGCCGAAGCTTTCACCACCGGTAGCCGGGGCACAGAAAACATCAGCACTGTGATAGTATGAAGGTAGTTCATCGCTGGGAACAAAACCAGTAAAAACCACATTGTCAGTTAGGTCCATGTCCTCGACCAGTTTTTCATATCTAAGGCGTAACATAATGCCTGGGCCAACTACAATTAGCCGTAAGTTGGGAAAACTGCGCTTTACCTTGGCGCATGCATCGAGTAAATAGCCTAGGCCCTTTCGCCTTTCAAGCCGACCGACGAAGAGGATGTTTATCTTGCCATCAACGAGTTCTTTCCGCCCAGGGCCGTTAAGACAAAAGTGTTCGGCATCGATACCATTTGGGATGATATGGTAGTCACCTGGCAGATGCCGACTCACATATTCTAGCGCCGGTTTAGAAACGGCGATTTTGCCATGCAACCTTGGTAGCCACCTCCTAAAAATAGGTCTGCCTAGCCAGTAGACTCGTGGCTTAGTATGGCAGGCGTGGAAAGTGCCAACATTTATGGATTTCGACTTAAGGAGGGCGCTTAAACAGAGCATAGGTGTGAAAGGTTCGTGGAGGTGAAGAATATCAAAGTCCTCGTTGGCCAAGATTTCACCCATTTGCGCAGGTAGCCAGGGGGATACAGGGACTCTGGCGATAGCACCAGCAAATGGGACAGGTAAGGGCTTGCCTATAGGGGTAACCTCTTCTTCGAAGTAGCGGGTTCCTCCTTTCGGAAAAGGGGCTATTATTTTGACCTTATGCCCATATTGGATGAAGTTATGGGCCAGATAAGCGATGTGGTTGACAACTCCACTTGGGAAGGAATAGTCGTAGGGGGAAACTAAGCCAATTTTCACTGCTGTTGCTGCCCTATTTTGGCAAATCTGAGAGTTGCGTTGCCTAACTTTCCTTTGCCTTCTCGTTGACTATCTCAGGGAGGCAAATTGGTGTTTGTTGCTCCTTGCCAGCGATGAAGTTCTCAACTCGTCTTCGGGCTTCATCGTCAGAATATTGGATGGGTGGTGACTTCATGAAGTAGGCACTAGGAGCTACTATAGTTCCAACTAGACCCCTCTCCATGGCTAATTTGCAACACCTTATGGCATCAATAACTACCCCAGCGGAGTTTGGACTATCCCATACCTCCATCTTAAGCTCTAAATTGAGGGGGACGTCACCAAAGGTGCAACCTTCCATTTTAATGTAACAGAACTTACGGTCGGCTAGCCATGGCACGTAGTCGCTGGGGCCGACATAGATGTTTTCGGGCTCAATCTCATAATCTAGCTGGGAGGTGACGGCATTAGTTTTGGAAATTTTCTTTGACTCCAGGCGCTCACGTTCCAGCATGTTATAGAAATCAGTATTGCCGCCAAAGTTAAGCTGATAAGTTCTTTCCAGCTTGACTCCACGGTCACGAAATAGCCTTGTTAATACGCGATGGGTAATTGTAGCTCCGACCTGAGATTTGATGTCGTCACCGATAATTGATAATCCTGCCTCGGCGAAGCGTTTATACCAGTACGGTTCACGAGCAATGAAGACTGGTATGCAGTTAATAAAGCCACAGCCAGCAGCCAGTACTTGCTCTATGTACCACTTGGTTGCCTCCTCACTTCCCACTGGCAGAAAATTTACCACCACGTCTGTTTTTGTTTCTTTAAGAATGCTAACAATATTAGCTGTAGACCCTGATGACTTTGTGATTATTTGCGACAAATATTTCCCTAACCCATCATGGGTCATGCCTCGAGTTACCTTGACCCCTGTGTTAGGTACATCGCAAAACTTAAAAGTATTATTAGGTCGAGTGAAAATGGCTTCGGCTAGATCCTTACCGACTTTATTTTTATCTATGTCAAAGGCAGCTACGAAGTTGATATTGCCTATATGGTAGCCGCCAAGATTAATATGCATTAGCCCGGGCACAAATTCACCTTCTTTGGTTTTTCTATAGTAATGGACGCCCTGAACAAGCGAAGAGGCACAATTGCCGACACCTATTATAGCAACATTTATTTTTCCCATAACTGTTTCCTCTCTGTATTTCTAATGTACCACTGGCGATGACACTCTATTCTATCCCCTTGGTTTGGGGATAATCATCTTGGGTGACCTAACTAATAATATGGGCATTCTGGCACCGTGTAACACCTTGTCGGCTATGCTACCTAATACCCACCTAGCAAGACCCGTTCGACCATGGGTTGACATGGCTATCAAGCTAACCCTTTTATCATCGGCATATTCTACTATTTTGTCAGCGGAGTCACCAGTGACCACTTCGTATGTGGATATAATGCCCTTGCCGTTTAGTCTTTCAGCGATGTTCTTCAGATAATCTTCGCCAGCATCACACATGGCTTTGACAAACTTTCTCCAGTCCGGACCACCGAGTAAACTGGCCTCTACTGTTCCGGGTGGTGAGACAACCTGGAGCAAGCTGATCGGATCTCCCGAATTTGTAGCTAGTGTTTCGGCGTAAGGTAGGGCTGCTTCACCAATGTCTGAGCCATCTAAAGGTGCAAGTATTCTGTGAAGAAAGTGTAGCTTTCCAGCAGTCGCGGTTTTACTGGGTCGTTTGCTTCGAACAAGCAGAACCGGGGCTGTAGCTTCACTTATCACCTTTTCAGCTACGCTTCCCATCCACCAACGCGTGACACCGCTTCGCCCATGTGTGGCCATGATGATCAAATCAATTCCATTTTCTACGGCAAAATCAAGGATTTTGTCCGCTGCAATACCATAATGGATCACCGGTTCAGCTTTGATATTGTCGCTGTGTAGACCACTTGCGATTCTGTTTATGTAATCTTCAAGGAGGCGGTTTACACGGCGTGTCCTTCTGCCGATGCCCACACCTAAAATGTGCACGTTGGAACCAAATCTTGGCGCTAGGTCTCTAAGGTAAGGAAGTACACTTTCAGCCTCCCCAGAACCGTCTAAAGGAACTAAGATCTCCTGCAGTTTAAACATCCTATTCGCCATCTTCTTTAGTTGATTATAGCGTATGCTCTTGCTTAAGACAAAGCCTTTGTGGTATTTTTGAAAGGTGCTTTATGACTTTCACACCCACACTTTTTATAGCGATGGTATTTTATCACCGATCGAACTAATCCGTCGTGCTCTTGTCAAAGGCTATTCAGCTGTTGCTATTACCGACCATGTAGCCCTTGGCTCACTTAGCAGGGTAATCAAGGAAATAAGTGATGATTGCGCTCTAGCCAGAGCTTATTGGGACATCCTAGCCATTCCCGGTGTAGAACTTACTCATATTCCGCCTCAGGCTATCTCTGAGGTGGCTAAGAGAGCCAAAGAAATAGGGGCTTGGCTAGTAGTGGTGCACGGCGAAACACCTGTAGAACCAGTAGAGAAAGGCACTAACCTTGCCGCTGTCCAATCTCCCTACGTTGATATCTTGGCCCACCCAGGCCTGATAACACCTGAAGAAGCCTCTATTGCATCCCGAAATAATATCTTTATTGAACTCACAGCTCGAAGAGGACATTCTACAGCCAATGCTCATGTTGCTTCAGTAAGCCAAAAAGCAAAAGCAAGACTTATAGTTAGCTCTGATGCTCACGATGAAAATGACTTACTGACGCCGACCTCAGTGGAGTCTATCCTTCATCAGGCAAACATAAACCCGCGGCAACGCCCACAAATTATTGACCGCAACCCCCTGCTTTTAATTGAGAAAGTTAACAAGTCGTCTTGAAGCTCTGGCTAAAGATATAGATGTATTAGCCCTTGCCAATTCGGAAAACCTTGGTTCCACAGGATGGACAATTTCCACGTGTTGCTGGTCTCTTGTTCTTCAAGGTAACGCTCTGCGGGTTCTTCATCTCCACTTTCTTCCGGCATTTGAAACAATACGCCTGTGCCATGTCTTTCACCTCCTTTCATCAAAGCTGAATCATATCTATTATAATACAGACTGTCAAGACCCTTGTGGTAAAATCCTCAAACTGCATAAAAATGGCCTTCAGCTCAAATACGTGAGTTAGTGGGCAATGCGGCTTATCGTTAGCTCGTTCTGGAAGAGGCTAGTCTATCTAAGTGCCTTTTGGGCCTCTTTGCTGCAGAATTTTACGATTTCAGCAAAACCGTTGATCCTTGCCAAATTATTGGTTTCGGGGAAGCCGTCATATGTGAGGCTGATCCAGGGCTTCTGATATACAGTGCTGAACTTTTCTGCCATTGCAGCCACGATTCCCCCAGGCATGCAGCCGTGAGGCATTACAGATATGACCCCGGAAAATTTGGGATCCTTTGCCCAGTCGATTCCGCTGCCTATACTCAGAACTGCCTCGCTGCCGCATTTAGTGGAAAAATACTGACTTGTTAGCCCTAGTATTTTAGAAGTAGGAGGCTCTTTTGAATCCAAAAGGTTACCGCAATTGGCGGCTATGAAGTGTTCATCGTGCTCCTGAATTCGCTTTTTTATGTAGCTGGTTATGATTTTCTTGAGTTTCCGATCCAGTATGGCATCCTCGAGATGCCTGTAGTAGGTGTATTTGAGCCATTCACTCATTGGGGAAACTATGACTTCAAGGCCTGCATCTTCGCATATCTTCACGAGGTTATTGTTGCTGAATCTGTTGGACCGCAAGTATATCTCGCCGTTGATGCCGACCAGTGGTTTTCTGGGCTGGCCGGAGTCGATGATAGACCTGAATTCAGCGGTCGCCTGTTGCAGAATATCATCAGGGGTTTCTTTCTTACAAACAAGGTTTTTAATCTGGCTTGCGTACTCCTCGAAAAGCCTATCTGCTAATCCGGCATATCTTTCATAGGGGCGAGTACGCCAGAGGAGTCTTTCCAGGCAGTCTACAGCGACGATTCCTTTCCATGCTAGCCGCTCAAAATCAGGGCTGAGGTTAATATCTCTATAGGCATTGTTTGACACCGTGGTGTGAATTGGAAGGTCGAAACCGATATCCTTCAATAGCTTCATCTGTTCTATTGCGTATTTGCCAAAGCGGCATGGGCCGTATGCTCCAGCAGTAAACCCCTCAAAGTTTTTTAGGTTGGCATTATTCTTGTGACAGAATCTTATGAAGTCGCCTAAAGTTATACGATATGGCAAACATTCTGTGCCTGATGTTAGCTGGTTGCTAAAGAGGAGGTTTTGTTCGTCTGGCTCGGGGAGCACGATTGCCGTGGCCCCACAGGCCTCCATTGCAGCGCCTATAACCTCGACATGAGGTGACATTCTCGGAATGATAAATGTCTTCTGTGGGCTAATGAGTGTAGATGTTCCTCTGTAAATATCTTTGTGCCGGGTTTCAGGTTGTTTAGCAGAGCGGGCGAATCCATTCACGGTATCCACAAAAGCTTCGAGGCGGGTAACTATGCCGGCCTCAGCCGCGTGCTCGTCAATTTCTAGCTGCCCCAGAGGCTTAGTTCTCATTATATCTTCAACAATTCTGAGTATGAATGAGTTTGGACCACAGCCGAAGTTTGTCAGTACTAGCCCATATAGCTGCGCATCTGATGCTACTATAGCAGCACCAGCTATGTGTTTGCCTTCACAGGACCAGTACGGGCGGTCTGAGTATTCCTTAGGATTTACTGAATCAAGAGGCAGGAAGTCGAGCGGTATAGGCACTACATCAAGCTGCGCAAGCTTTTCGGCTATACCGAGGTTGGCCCCCGAATCCTGCGACATATAGGACCTAGCAAAAAGAACCACGCCTAGCTGGTCGCTTTTATGTAGTTTTTTTAAGAGCTTCCTGCCAAGAGCTGCTTTATCCGCCTCAAATCGCTGCTGTGCTTTAATGCTGGCAAGGGCTGCCTTCTTGCCTTCGCTTTTGCTAAATCCCAATTTCACGGCAACGTCTGCGAGATTGCTTATTGCGTCAGCATAACCGCGACTGAAGTCTAGTATAGGTATCAAAAGTCGTTCTCCGAGGTCCAGAGCTTCACGTGTTATAAATGGGGACGCTTGAATAAGAGGACAAGCATATTTCTGGTTTTCGTCTCCTTCTTTCTTGCCTAGTCGGGTAGTACATGGATAGAGGATATAATCGACGTCTGTAAAGCTGGCCAAATGACCGTGGAGAAGCTTGAGAGGGAAACAACTGTCGGTGTAACTTAGCTCAACCGCCCTCTCCATTATTTCCTTGGTGGTCTTACTGGAAATGGTGACCTTTACATTAAGTGTGTTTAGAAAAGCGATGAGCAGCGGTGCATAGTCATATATCAATAGTGCCCTAGGTATTCCCACTGATGGACCAGAACCGGAATCCCCCCGATATTCTCGGAAGAGCAACTTTTCGCGCTCATCAAAGAAGGTTTTAATTTTTCCTTGGCTGATGGTGCTGTCGTAACGGTCGCACCTGCTGCCATAGAAAGTGGGTTTCTCATTAGGCACCTGCATGCGGGTGATGGTGCAATTATTTTCACATCCTTTACAGGTGAATGTAGAAAGAGTGCACTCGCTATCTATGACATTCTGGAATCCTTTGAATTTTGATTCTTGTCCAGACGTATGTTCTTTTGCCAGTAGCGCAGCACCTATGGCACCACTGATTTCCTTATGTTCCGCTACAATCAGGTTTTTGTCTTTAAGCTGCTCATGAAATGCAGAGACAACAGCTTGGTTGTAGAATACAGCTCCGGTGAGGATAATTTTATTTCCCAGTTTTTTGTTGCCGACTACTTTGGATAGGTAATTTTTGGCTATGGAGTTGGCAAGGCTAGCTGTGATTACTTCGAGTGGCACACCTTCCTGTTGGACTGAAGCTACTGCTTGCCCCATGAAGGCAGCGCATCTTGTACCTAGGTCAATAGTGTGTGGTGCCATGAAGGCTAGATTGGAGAAATCACCGTTGCTTACCGAAACGCCGAGCATTTCAGCCAACTCATCAATAAAGCTTCCAGTTCCGGCGGCACATGCCTTGTTCATTTGATAGTCGACGACGACGCCATTCCTTTTTATGACAAGCTTTGAATCTTGGCCACCGATCTCAATAATATCCGCTTCTGGCTCTATTTCTGAGGCGGCTCTGGCTTGTGTGGTGATTTCGTTCTTTATCAAATCTGCCCCGATGAGGCTGCCGATAAGGTATCTGCCGGAGCCGGTAATGCCGACACCAGCTATTTTGACCCTGTCCGCTCCGTTCCGAAGCAGGCTTTTAAAGACCCTTTTGACTGCGTCAACAGGTCTTCCAGCAGTCATGAGGTAATGTTTCGTCAGTACAGTTTTGCTAGACTCGTCTAGAATCACCGCCTTGGTGCTTGTAGAACCAACATCAACCCCTAGATGACCAGTGCATGGGCGCTCTATTTGCTGAATTAATCTGCTGTCCTGGAATGCGGCAAGTTCTAGCTTGGGTATTTTGAAATAGTGCTGCTGGGCATCAATTTCTGGTAACTCGGTTACAAGCGAACTCTTTCCTATCGAAAGTAAAGCTGCTCCCAGAGCCTCAATGTGAAGGTAGTTTTTTGGGACGGTCACTTCCACAGGATACCCATTCCTTTCAGACAGTACATCAATAAGAGACTTTACTATTGCATTATTAGCCGAAACACCACCAACGAAGTAAGCTGGTTCCTTAAAAGCCCCTTTCTTGAGAGAGGCGACCATCCGAGCAACGCTTTCGCAGAGTGCATAGAGCATTGCTTCAATTGGGACACCCTTTTGCTGTAGATGGATCAGGTCGGTTTTAGCAAAGACGCTGCACCGGGCAGCTATTCTGGGTGGACTACTCTCGCATTTAAGTGCTAGGCTAGCAAATTCGTCCATACTGATGCCGAGCCTGTATGCCTGCTGTTCAAGGAACCTTCCAGTGCCTGCGGCACAAAGAGGATTTGATGCTACCTTCCATGGCTTTCCCAGCCCATCCTCCAGCTGTATGACAATGGAACTCTGGCCACCAATTTGTATGATGGTTTTGGCGTCAGGATGGCAGTGAAGGAGTCCTGAGGCAATCGATAGCGAACTGCTGTACTCCGACCAATTGAATTCTTCTGGGATTACGGTTTTGCCAGAGCCGGATATACCAGCACTGACAATCTGGCCAAGATTTACTTTCTCACTTAAACGGGTGATGAGCGAGTTAACTGCGACCTTGGGGCTCGAGATTATCTTTTCGGTATCAAGTTTTATGATGCTGCCATGAGCATCTGTCAATGCCAGCTTAACATTGACGGAGCCGACGTCTAATCCAAGAACATACCCCATTTGTCCAGTGTGGTTGCGCAGGTCAGTTTGAGGAAGCCCCGGCTAGTTCTTAACTATCCGTTTTATTTTTGTTATTATAGCAGATTTCTTGCTCTGAAAACCGATAAATCTGGCATGCCCCTTTTTGCTCTGAGCAGCTGACTTGTGGAAGGCGAAAAACCTTTTCTGGATGCCATAGCTTTTTTTCAGGGATAAAATGCAGCACAGCTATTAAATATCCATCAAGGTTGTAGGCACGGCAGTGTTTCTCTGAAGACAGGAAGGCTTCATCTAAAGACAATGAACGGCCGTTTCTAATAGCGAGCTCATTTCTTTTGTCGACAATGATTGCCTCCCAGTTTGAAAGCGGGCTGTCCATGGGATAAAGAGACTCTTTCCAAGAGCCCTTCTGAAAGGCATCTTCAATTTGGGGCAGAGATAATGCGTCTTCAACGGGAAATGGCCCACATCGTAAGCGGGTAAGGTTTTTTATATGAGCGCCACAGCCCAGGTATTGTCCCATGTCATGAGCTAAGGAGCGTATGTAGGTGCCCTTGCTGCATTCCACATTGATTGTTATTAGCGGTGGCTTGTAGTTAATAAGCTCTATGTCGATAATTTTGATTTGTCTTGGTTTCAGTTCTATTGGTATGCCAGCACGCGCGAGTTCATAGTATCGTCTTCCCTGGTGTTTCAAAGCGCTGTATGCTGGAGGTACTTGCTCAATTACGCCTTGAAAATTGGTAAGGGCTTCCTCTATCTGGGTCACGGTGATGGCACCGGGGTCTCTGCGCTCGATTATTTTACCTTGCCTGTCAAAGGTATCCGTAGTTATGCCTAGTTCAATATGGGCGAGGTATGTCTTGCTGCTATCAGTTAGAAATCGGGTAACTCGGGTCGCCTGACCAAAACAAACTGGTAGCACACCTGTAGCTATTGGATCCAGTGTACCACCATGTCCGACATATTTCTCTCCAGTAAGGCGTCTAAGCCAAACTACCACATTGGAAGAGGTCTTGCCTTCTGGTTTGTTGACGTTGAGAATCCCGTCAATGCTCATCTTCGTTTTCGGTATCTCTTGAAGCAACCTGCTCGATTAGTCTTATAACTTCGGCTCCCCGCTCAATAGAGTCATCAAGATGAAAGCTAAGCTCAGGCATGTGCTTTAAGTTTAAACGGTTGGCCAATTGCCTGCGAAAAAAACCTGAAGCAGCAGCGAAGCCCTGCAATATTTCGTTTTTGTTCACCTTATCTCCCATAGTGCTAATAAACACTTTGGCATGTCTCAAGTCAGGGGATGTCGAAACTTTGGTTATTGAAATAAGGCTGGCAAGCCTAGGGTCATTGACTTGATCTCGGAGTAAATCGCTGATTTCCTGCTGAATTATGCTGCTTACCCGCTCAGTGCGTCGTGTCATATCTGTTCCTTAGAATTAAAACTGTGATTTTGTATATAGGAAAGAATCTAGCCTGGAAAAACCGAAATCAGGATGGTTTAGCGTACTGCTTCCTGCCGGTAGGATTGGATAATATCGCCAACTTGGAAATCTGAGAAGCCCTCTATTTTAATGCCACATTCAAAGCCAGTGGCCACATCTTTAACATCTTCCTTGAACCGCCTTAGGCTGCTGATGCGGGATTCGTGTATTGACTCGCCTCGACGTATGACCCTAGCTAAAGCATCTCGTTTTAACTTACCTTCTTTGACTGAAACCCCACCTGCCTTGCCCTTTTTTCCTGTGCCAAAGACAGCCAGTACTTCTGCCTGCCCTTCGATAACCTCAGCATAGGTTGGCTCGAGCATACCTTTTAGGGCCTTGTCCACATCCTTTACCACTTCGTAGATTATATTGTAATGCCGAATGCTTATTCTTTCTGCTTCGGCCAATCGCTGTGCCCCTGGTTCTGGTCGGCTGTTAAAGCCGATGATTATTCCTTTAGAGGCTAATGCCAGTAGTACATCGCTTTCTGTAATGCTTCCGCTGCCCGAGTGGATGACTCTAACTTTAACTTTCTCATCACCCAGTTGCTCTAGAGAATCCCTTATAGGTTCGATGCTGCCTTGGACATCTGTTTTAAGAATTATGTTGAGCTCCTTTATCTGTCCGGCGCTGATTTGGGTTGAAAGGTCACTCAGGCTCAAAGTCCTGGCGCGAGTTGTGACTTTTTGCTGTGTGTCCTTTTGTTTTTCCAAGAGTATCCTTGCTTCACGCTCGGTGCTCACAACTTTGAAAGAGTCTCCAGCATGTGGGACTGCGTTTAGCCCAAGAACTTCTACAGGCATGGCTGGTTCAGCTTTTTTAAGGTGTTTACCCAGCTCATTAAACATAGCCTTGATTCTGCCCCATATATTGCTAATAGCAAGGATATCGCCGGGCTTGAGTATGCCCTTTTGGACCAGAAGGGTAGCTACTGGCCCCCTGGTTTTGTCAAGTCTAGCTTCAATTACTATACCCTCTGCTGGACAATCGTGCTCAGCTTTAAGCTCCAGTATATCAGCGACCAGAAGAAGATTTTCCAGAAGCTCGTCTATACCTTGTTTTTTCTTGGCTGATATTGGCACGCATACAATGTCGCCTCCCCACTCCTCAATATGCAAGCCTAAATCTGCCAGTTGTTGTTTCACTTTATCTGGATTGGCGTTTGGTTTGTCAATTTTGTTGATGGCGACTACTATAGGCACATCAGCGGCTCGGGCATGGTTTATAGCTTCTATGGTTTGGGGCATCACTCCGTCATCAGCAGCTACTATTAGGACAGCTATGTCAGTAACTTGAGTCCCTCTGGCTCTCATGGCAGTGAAAGCTTCATGCCCTGGCGTGTCCAGAAAAGTAATTTTTCGTGAGTCCACCTCGACTTGGTAAGCTCCTATGTGTTGGGTAATAGCACCGGCTTCGGTGGCGATTACATTGCTTTGGCGGATGGCATCGAGTAGGCTTGTCTTACCATGGTCAACATGTCCCATAATGGTGATCACTGGTGGGCGTGGGGAAAGTTTGCCACCACCTGTTGGCACAGGCCGTTTTATTTGGGTCGAAACCGGCTGTTTTTTAGCTTCATAGCCGAAATGAGCAGCTACAACTGCCGCGGTATCAAAATCTATAGCCTGGTTAATATTGGCCATAACACCGTCTCGCATGAGCTGCTTGATAATGTCGACTGCACTAACGTGTAGAAGGTCAGCCAATTGCTTCACGCTGAGAGCTGTGGGAAGGCTAACATGAGTCCGTACCTGTGAACCAGTCTTAACTTCCTGGCTATTCTGTTCTTGGTCGACGATCGATTCTTGTTTCTTGCTAGTCAAATCAGGCTCTCCCCCTTTTTGGGTAGGCTCTTGCCATATTCTACCAGCACTTGGCGATTTTCCAAAGTGAGCTTAGCCCGCAAAGCATACTCTAAGCGATTACTTTTCAGTCCTATCTCCCAGCACTCGCGTATTGGGCATAAATAAGCCCCTCGGCCTACCTCTTTACCCTTATTATCTATCTTTACACTGCCACCGCTACAGATGAGTCGTATTAATTCCTTTTTACCCCTTTTTTCTCGGCAAGCTACGCAGCTACGCTCAGGCATGTGCTTTTGCCGAGGAACCTTATTATCATTGCTCTTCAATTTCGTCTTCTTCAGAAGAGGCAACCCATTTTTGGCGTGCTTTCTTGGGTTTGCTTTTGCCTTCCACCAAGTCCGTCTCTTTCTTGCCGCTCTTTTTTCTCTTTGTTTTAGTTAGCTTCGTTTGCAAGATATCTTCAGCGAACCTAATTTGTCGAGCCTCTGCAGATTTGGCTGGTGAGGTAATCTCGGCAGCCAAAACAAGCTCGAAGTCGGCTGGAGCTGTGGCTACTTCTACGCTTTCCTCATCACCGGCTGGCTCCTGTTCAGTGATTACCTCTGCTTTGCTGACGGGTATTGGACCAGGAAGTTCCTCTTCAGTGACCGCTTCTTTGCCCAAACTGGCCTTTTCTGCCTCGATCGCTGAGCTGCTCTTGATATCGATTCGCCAGCCTGTTAGTTTCGCCGCCAATCTGGCATTTTGCCCTTCCTTGCCGATGGCCAACGATAACTGTTTATCAGGAACAGCGACTGTAGCGGTATTCTCCGATTCGTTAAGTTCAACGTTTGATGCTTGAGCGGGGCTGAGGGCATTGGCGATGAACACTGCTGGGTCATCAGCCCATTCGACAACATCTATCTTTTCGCCATGTAGTTCATTCACGATGTTTTGTATTCTGATGCCACGTAGCCCAACACAGCAACCCACAGGGTCGATACCTTCTTGGCGTGCTGCTACGGCCACTTTGCTTCGATGGCCTGCCTCGCGAGCTATTGACTTTATCTCTATGGTGCCGCCATATATTTCTGGGATTTCAAGTTCGAAAAGCCTTCGCAACAGGTTGCGATGTGAGCGAGACACTAATATCTGAGGTCCTCTGGTGGTCTTGGTTACCTCTAAGACGTATAATTTGAGCCTTTGCCCAATTCGATAGCGCTCATTGTGCACTTGTTCGCTGCTAGTAAGTATTGCCTCAGCTTTACCCAAATCAATATGAATTTGCTCCGGAGTGATGCGTTGCACCATTGCAGTAACTATATCCCCCTCTTTTCCGGTGAATTCCTCGAAAATTGCATGATGTTCCGCCTCGTGCAATCGCTGCAGTATAACTTGCCTTGCCGTTTGAGCAGCGATACGCCCGGCATTCGGTGGTGTGGATTCTATGCTTACTATTTCGCCAATCTGGGCATTTCTTTCGATCTTTTTAGCTTCGGCAATGGCTATCTCATGTAGTAGGTCGGTTGGCTTTTCAACCACTGTCTTTCTGACGTAGACCTTGACTTCGCCAGTGCTGGGGTTAATCTTGGCTGAGATGTCCTGACCGGAGACGAAAGTATCCTTCCTGTATGCGGAGGCGAGTGCTGACTCTATCGCAGCCAGCACCACTTCCTTAGGCAGATGCTTCTCAGCCGATAGTTGGGTAAGGGCAACCATGAATTCGGTCTTCATCGAATACCACTCCCCATTTCCATTTCCTTAACAAAAAAGTGGGAACTAGCCCCACTTTTTCAGTGCACTCTTAAATTCCGTTTCTAGTATAACATAATTATAAATGAAATGCAAATCTAGCCGCTATTGATAGTTTTTCATCTCTTGTCTGTATACCTCGCTTGTTTGGCACTTGGTGCATTTTTAATCTGATGGTAAGCCACCAAAACGGCGTTGGCGTTGGTTGTAGGCAATAAGGGCTTTGTCAATTTCTTTCTTATCAAAATCGGGCCATAAAGCTGGCGTGAAATAGATCTCAGCGTAGGCGGACTGCCATATAAGAAAGTTACTCAGCCTCATTTCGCCTCCAGTACGGATGATTAGGTCAGGGTCGGGTATGCCAGCAGTATAGAGGTGTTGGCTGAAAACCTTTTCATTGATATCTTGCGGCGAAATACAGCCAAATATAAGACTCCGTGCCGCCTCAACAATCTCATCTCTCCCCCCATAATTGAAAGCTAGATTCACAGTTACCCGTTTGTTGCTCTGAGTCAGCTCCAGTGCTCGTTTTACTCTCTCCTGCAGTCTTAGTGGCAGTCCATCGGGCTTACCCAGGTGGCGTATTCTTATACTATTTTCCTGGGCGAACTTAATTCCTTCTTCTAGCCTTTCTTCCAGAATCTTAAATATCCCGTCTATCTCACCTCGTGGTCGGCTCCAATTCTCGGTAGAGAAAGCATATAGAGTGAGGTAGGGGATCTTGTATTCCATGAAGATTTCAACTATCTTCTGTGCTGTGTTAACTCCCTGTCTGTGTCCAGCTAATCTGGGCAAGCTGCGTTTTTTTGCCCACCGTCCATTACCATCCATGATAATGGCTACGTGTTGAGGCAGATGTTTTAAATCTGGCAGTTTAATCATTTTCTGATTCAATATTGCCCAGTCTTTCGAGTTTTTCTTTCAATTCTTTTCTCTTTGCTTCATCAAGCTTAACCGGGTTGGGCTGAGTTCTATAATGTGGCTCGGACAGTATCATTTTCTCTGGCCCCAGGTCTTTCGTCAGACAGACGTGAGAACCGACGGTAGAGCTGGGCCCGATTTTGATGCCGGGCATAACACTGGCATTAATTCCTGTTTTGCAGTTGTCGCCAATTATTGCTCCGAGTTTATCTCGTCCAGTATTGATAGCTTCATTTCCAACCGTAACTGAGATGTTCTGCTCATCAAAGCGGAAATTGGCTAGGACAGTGCCGGCGCCGAAGGAGCAACCTTTGCCTATTATGGAGTCACCAATATAGCTGGAATGAACCCAGCAGCCATCACCTATGTAGGAACCCTTGATCTCTGTAGAATAACCGATGACACAGTCGGCTCCGATATGGCTATAGTCTCGCACCAGGGCATTTGTGCCGATTAGGGAATTAGGGCCTATGTAAACTGGCCCTTTTATAACTGCATTTTCTAACACCCTGACATTTTCGCCTATGATAACCTTGCCTTCGATTGTAGCTTTTGTTGAGATGGAAGCCGAGATCGAAGTCATTGGCTGGTTTATATCCAGGAGATGTTTGACTGCATCAAAGATGTGCCAGGGGTATTTTATTGGTGCCCAGAAATCAGCGTAGGGGATCACCTTGATTTTGTGCCCGTCTTTGACCAGATTATCCAGGGCACATTCGTAGACATCGTCCCTGGTTGTCTTAACATTTTCCATGTATTTCAAAAGTCTTTTGGAATCGGAATGAAGGTGGACCAGAATGTTTACCAAATTGCTTGGCTCCTCGCCAGGTTTCGGCTTTTCCACAATATGTTTGAGCTCATTTCTTGAGTTTATAACTAAATAACCACCTGGGAAATATCCCTTTGTCTGGTAACCGAGCATGTATGAGGCTGCAGATTTCTTTTTGGCTTCTTGAAGGAGCCTAGTGTATGCCGAGGCTGCAAAAATATCGTTAGGATTCACTACTATGAAGTCTCCGTCCAAGAAAGAGGCTACGCTTTTTATGGCATCAGCAATGCCGAGAGGTTGTTTTTGCAGACCTAGCTCGATCTTGGTACCGGAGACCATTCTGACTGTTTGCTCTATTTGTCTCATATTTGCTGGATTACCAATGACTAAGAACTGATTTAGGCCAGCCTGCTTGGCTGCTTCCATTTGATGCTGGAGTAGCGTTTTACCCAAAAAATTTAACAGGAATTTGTCCTCAGTGATGGGGAACATCCTTTTGCCAATGCCCCCACAAAGAAAGATTACTTTCATTTTTTATCTCCCAGCTATCTTATAAAGCCAAATATGACCTTTCAGCTTATTTTACTCCAATTTTAAACCTTTCGGCTTTGCCAGACTACGGCGATTCAGTGAATTTGCGGTCGCCTTATGTTTTATAAGGGGTTTGATTGCCTGGGCAGGAATAGCGACAGCCAGGTGCTTTAGTGTTTTTAAGATGAGCTCGCTGTGCCAATCAAAAAACAAATCATCCAGGTCAGCTATAAACTGTGGTATATCGTTGTTGCTTATAAAACTATGTAGGCACTCAATCTGCCGATTATCAAGTCTCTTGTAAAAACGATGTGCCCAGTAGCCAACTTTGAGCTCTTTACCTAGTCTGGCTCGCCATCTCTTCTGATAGGAAGCCAGTCTGGATTTAGACAGGTCATGGGCTTGGAGTGCTTGATGTAGAGTATCAGTGGCTATGTCAGCACACATGAGTCCGTAATATATGCCACCACCGGTAGTCGGTTTAACCTGACCGGCTGCCTCACCAACTACCAGTATTCGGTCACCATATGTCTTGGGTAAAGGTCGGAGAGGGATGGCCCCGTACCCCGGGCTGACTTCTGTTGAGGTTATTTTGCCTTGAGTTTTAAGGCTTGATAGCAACTTGTTTAAATGCCGTTCGGGCTGCTGGTGTGTTAATAATCCAGCTAGGCCTCTATTATCTCTGGTAGGCACCAGCCAGGCAAAACCGCCAGGAGCCAGTCTCTGATCCAAGTAAATTTCTACCTCGTCAGGGTTAGTCATGTTTACCTCGGCTTGGGACCCGATGACGAAGTCATTTATCTCTCCTAAACCAAGCCTACTGGGCAGAGACGAACCGAATCCAGTAGAGATGACTGCTGT
Source organism: Chloroflexota bacterium (assembly GCA_016875875.1). Taxonomy (NCBI): domain Bacteria; kingdom Bacillati; phylum Chloroflexota; species Chloroflexota bacterium. The sequence goes on from VGOP01000002.1 coordinate 88,638, forward strand.
CTCGGCTTCAAATAATTTCTTTTGCTCTCCGCAATTGGCTGAGACTTGTATGCGCTCGGTCCCGACCTCGATATCGGACACCTGTGTACCAAAAAGATAACAGACTCCGTATGCCTGAGCCCGGTCTGCCAGCGCTTGGTCAAGAGCTGGCCGGTCAATGACGTAGGCCACTTTGTCACTCCGCCACAGTCTAATCGGTTTGCCTGAAGGTGCCAGTAATCTGGCTGAGCTAACTTGCCTTATAACGAGGTTTTTGTCAACGGGTAGCAAATCAAGACATTCTTTGCCGACAATGCCAGTGCAGCAAATATTCTGCCCGGCAGCCATTTTCTTGTCCAGGACAAGCACTTTGTGGCCAAGCTGGGCTAACTTCCCGGCTAGATAGCTACCAACCGGCCCTGCGCCGATTATGATAGTGTTATACAAATTTATCTCCTAATTTGTCCGAGCTTTTGAGGTAATTCGGCCAGAAAAAGCCATCCTTGTACACATGGCTAACAGACCGCTACGGTGAAATGACATCAATATAAAGTCTGAGTGGCTCCTTCAAACAGGGCTCATTTTCGCCGTTTTTATATAGATAAAAATCGACCCTTTGTCTTTCGCCAACTATCTGCGGAGTGAAACTCACCTTCTCCTCCCATTTTTGCTGATCAACCAGCGTACCTATATTTACTTCGCTGGCTTCGATATCATCTATCTTTATGTCCACCCTGTAGCTAGCTGGCTGATATTCGTGGTTCACTACACCAAGTACTATGTCAACAGGCTCGCCTGAAATTGCTTGCTTTGGGTAATCCTGAGCCTTGCCCTCTATACCCAAGATGTAGAATTCAGTAAACTTTTCAGCTTCACTTGGTGTAACCGCAATATAGATAATGGAACTTAACGTAGCTACTATGGCTACAATCAGGAAAGTAGACAAGGCTTTATCCAGTTTACTCATGGTATTCAGTTAGGCAAGCTGACTTTCAGAAGTAGCTTAGTGGTAGAAGTAACTGCAGTAGATATATGCAGCTTGATGACAGCCATAGCAAATGGTGACTCCTGATTGCAAAGTCGCATTCTAAATTTGGTGCCATTATATATGGGGTGTTGTCCGACTTGCAATCGTTGGTTATGTCTGCGGTTGTAGTTATTTGCTATCCTGGTTCAGATATTCGCTGTACTTTGCCAGGTTAGCGAAAGCTGAAGCCGCCTTATGTGGCATGTCATAACATATGGAGTTCCTGCTTGCTAAGGTACGGATTATCCTTTTGGACAGATTGGCACTGAAGGCCATCGGCTCGGAGGCAACAATGATGGGCTTCTTATACTCGTCGGTCATTTCATTTAATTTGTCAAAGATACCAGCTATTCCTGAAACGAGTGCCTCCCGCAGGCGCTCTCTTTCATCTTCTTTGGTAGCAAGCACAAACTGCTCTAAAGGTAAGGCAGGCATTAGCCCCAACATGATGACTCCGTCAACTACAGGACAGCGTAAAATTACTTCAACACATCTGAGTACAGCGTCTCCAAAGATGCCAGCTACTAGGTCAACTGGGTTACCCCGGTTCCACCATGCTGGCATGAAGCTATCCAGCTCCCTGATGGTCTCGGGAGGCAGAGAGACGACCTCGAGACCTAATCTGGCACAGGCATCGGCAGCTAGAACTCCCCACCCCCCGCCAGCGGTGACTATGCCAACTCTTCGACCTCGTGGCAACGGGTGGCACAGGAGGGCGATGCCGGTATCAACAAGCTCGTCCAAGCTTGTTACCTTTATTATTCCGGATTGCTTGCACATGGCGTCAAATATGGTGTATGATCCGGCCAGGGACGCGGTATGTGACTTGGCAGCAATGGTTCCGGCTGGCGTTTCACCGGCCTTGAGCATTACGATGGGCCTTTTCTTGCTTACCTCCTTAGCCGTCTCAAAGAATTGGCAACCTTCCTTGAAGCCTTCGATATAGCTAAGTATGACTTTGGTCTGTGGGTCTTCTGCCAGGTATCTAATGTAGTCATCGGAGTGGAGGTCTGCTTCATTGCCGCTGCTGATACACTTGGCACAACCGAAGCCACTTTCTATCGCCAGGCGCATTATGGTTCCGACTATATTTCCACTCTGGGAGACTATGGAAATGGGACCCGGGTGAGGGAAAATGGGTGGCATCTCGGGATAGAATCTGTGATGGGGGTTGACGAGCCCATTGGAGTTAGGCCCCATAAATCTCAGGCCAGTGCTGCGGGCTATCTCGACCATCTCTTGCTGGAGTCTTTGTCCTTCTGCTCCGACCTCGGCAAAACCAGCGGTTATGACTAATGCAACTTTTATGCCCTTGGTGGCACATTCCCTCAAAACTGCGGGTACACCTGATGGTGGTATCACAATGACAGCCATGTCGGGGGTTTCGGGGACTTCACCAACGCTCTTGTATACTTTTAGTCCCAATATCTCTTCTTTGGTGGGATTTACCGGGTATATTCTCCCTTTAAATCCACCGTTTACAATATTGGCTAGTATACGGAATCCCCATTTTCTGGGGTCGTTAGTGGCTCCCAGAAAGACAATGGAGTCAGGTTCAAACAAAAGTTTGAGCTTTGTTATTAGGTCAACTGATTCGTTGTTCAAGGTGAGTTAGTTGGCTTCTCTTGCTGCTCTAGAGTCTGCTTCAAAAAGGCGACTCATATTGTAGCAACAAAGCTTACTTGAGGCAAATTCGGCATAGATAACTATTCGCTATTATCCTCTTGACAAACGTATACACGTGCGGCGAAAGTCGCCTGAGAGTATAATGAGCTACAGGAGTTAGATTATGTTTGAAATTTCCGAACCAATCAAGGCAGCAGTAAATACCCTTATTGCTGCCTTGCCAGCGCTAGCAGTACTACTCTTTTCGTTGAGTGAGGCACGAAAACGTAGATTGAACAGCTTAGAAAGTTGGGCAGTTTACCTTGTATTTTGGGGATTCTTCTTGTTTGCTTCTTGGGAAAATTTTCGTATTAGGATAACTGATAAGTACACTCTTTGTTTGTGGCTACAAGGGTGGCTAGTTCCGATTCTTGTTGGCTTGGTTATTACTTCTGTGAGCATAGTTGTGAACTGGGTAGAAAATAAAAAGAGATAGACGAAATAGGGTCTATCTCTTTAGACCTGTAATGCTGTATGTTCCCCAATGGGATAATTACGTAACTATTTATCTGTCATCGCGAGAAGTGCTAGTGACGTGGCGACCTCGGTGGTAGAGAGGAGGTGTTGGGGTTGCTCTATGGTCTCGCATTGGGCGGCATGTGTATTTGGGTAACTCACGTCTGGGGTTTGTAGGACATGTCGAAAGTTGAGCTGAGAAAACCAGTAATTTTCTGCTTGATGAGTGGATACCATAGCCAGAAGGTGACATGAGTGCCTGGGAACCACACGATAGAAGGCTTGTGGCAAGCTTCCCAGAAATCGAGCGTAGCCTTTTTGGGTATAGCTTCATCCCAGAGAGCGTTTAACATCAATACCGGACGTTCTCGGAGATATGGAGCGAAGGTCATCGCGTCTGTTTGAAAGCATCCCTTGGCAGGGACAACGTTCTCGAACCCTTTCTCGGCTATCTCAGCAAGGTACTGCGGATAGTGGCTGTAAATTCTGTGGCATTCCGCCTCGGTGCAAATATGGCTTTTTCTGATGGTTTCGCTTTTGCTCTCCCAGGCAATTCGCTCTGAATTTCCTCCGGCAACTAGGAACGCCCCTGCTTTTATGCGCTTGTCAACACCCATGGCAATAGCTGACGCAAATCCACCAAGACTTATGCCGACAACTGCTATTTGTTCCTTGTTTATCTCTGGTCTGCCGCTTGCCCAGTCTACTACCTGACGTATTTCGATTACAGAGTTCTGATAGCCTTCGAACCACTCCTCTGGGGTAAAGAATAGGTGAGGTCGGTTTCTTATAACTTGTGGCATGCGGCGGGAGTGAAAGACCAGATATAAAATGAACGAGGCTATCCCCTTTTTTGCCAGAGTTCGTGCCAGAAACCTACAGGGGATTATGCTCCGGTCTCCCATCCCGTGAATTAGAATAGCCAGCGAAGCCCGGGCTGTATTTCTTGGTTGAAAGTATTCCCCGAAGACGGTGTTGTTCTCTTCATATTTTGTGGGGTGGGCGGTGGGGAAATCGACTGCGTAACGCAGCCAACGTGAGGTCGTCTCTTTCAGATGCAAGTTCGGCTGTAGCTTGTTACTTTTATAGGTATATGGGTTCACGCCTTTGTCCAAATTAATCTTTCAAAGTGGGGAGAGGTGGGCGCACCAGCAAGACCGGCTTAGTAGAACCCTCAACAATTCTGGAGGCAACGCTGCCGTAGGCCCACTTGGTTATGCCTGAAAAGCCATGGGTTGTCAGGGCTATCAGGCTAACTGATTTGTCTTCAGTATATTGGAGTATGGTCTCAACTGGTTTCCCTTGCAGCAATGCCGCATTAACCTTTATACCTTTGTCTGACACAGCAGCTTTCTTTTTGTCTAAATAGCGCTCAGCTTCCCTCTCCAACTTAGCCATGTAGTCTTTCTCGTATTTCTCCCGGTCTCTATAAGCGGCTAGTTGAGGAAGCTTCACCGGCTCGATGACCCTGAGAAGGTCTATTTCACAGCCCATCGCTTTGGCTAACTTCTCTACGTAAGGTATGATAGCATCGGATAATTGCGAGCCGTCGAGTGTTACCAGAATCTTCCTTAGCTCCTTGCCGACAGGTGCCTTTTTGGGGTAGCTCGACCTCACCAGAAATACCGGTATATTTGACCTTTGCACCACTTTGCTGGCGATACTTCCCAGTGGCCAGTGGCTGATACCGGTGCGACCGTGAGTGGAGATTACAATTAAACTGACATCGTATTTCTCGGCAAAATTTATTATCGAGGCGGCAGGCTCACCCTCGATACATAGTGACCGCGTTTTCATTCCCAGGGACTGAATTTTCTCAGCTCTTCTTTCAATATACTCCGTCAGAGCCCGCTCCAGAGGGTCACCGGGCAAACAGACGGTTATCAGGACAACCTCGCTGTTCAATTTTCTGGCCAGACTTTCAACATAGGGAATAGCCTGCTCAGCCAGTTCAGAACCATCCAATGGGACGAGTATTTTTTTATACATTTTGTCTGTACCTCCTGCCTAGTGCTGGCGATAAACTCTGGAAGCGTTACCATCTATCGGTTCTAGCTGTTTCTATATATTAACTTCAGGCGAAGCTTTTGGCAATTTTCCCGCACGATGTGCTGCAGGTAAAGCTAAGCCCAGATTGATGGAGATAGTTTGGCAAAAGGTGCATAATCCAGAAATAGAGATTTTCTGTCATTTCAGTAACTTCTCAAATTTACTAAGTGTTCTTACAATGAAATTCTTTTTCGATGGGTCGGCATATGCTTCTATTTGTTTGCTAAGTCCTTCTTGTGTGGTTTTTTGGGATGACAACATCCAATTGGGGAATTCTTTTAGTATAATTGCCTTCTCATCTTGAAGCTTAAATAATATATCCCTTAACTCCTCGGCGTACATACTATTTAGCATACTATCAGGCTTAACATATACAGTTATATCCTTGTTCTTAGGGGTGATTTGCTGCGCTTCTGCAATAGCTCGTACAACGAGAGTGAGTTTATCGCTAGTTGGATAAACCTCGGTTCTAGTGCGTGGTGTTGGTTCGGGTCTGCCTTTACCCCACAACAGATTATAATGTTTTACTAACGCCTTGAACCACTCTTGATTCTCTTCGCCTTTGTTATATACTACAAAATTCGGGCAATTATTAGGGTCTCCGAATGGTATTGCTGTTTCCACGCGTATCCAAGCATCATCAGTGAACTTATTCTCGTCTCTAAAACACTCTTTATCCACAATCATCACAAAGTCCATAATAGGAAAATCTGCGAATCTCACAATGGTATCGCTTTTTTGGGCTAATTTAGCGACATCGTTGATGCTATTCACAAAAACATCCTCATCTGCCCCCGTTATACCTGTATGTATTTTGGCATATTGGCTATAAGGGTCTAGTAATAATAGCCTGTCTACATGATATTTACTAAAAAGCTCTTCGGTGAGAAAATACCTCCCTATCCAAGTTGCAATCCATATCTTAGTTGCACCCTTTAGCTCGGTTGACATTTTCTTCCTTACTGTGACCAATTCACCCCTTGTAAGATAGAACTCTCTGCCATTGTGCTCGGGTAGTTCCTGTTGTTGTGTTTTGACACTTGTCCCCACCAATTGTCTTAGCCGTGGACTGAGAAATGCTAGAATCCCTAAAACGAGTAAAAATATTCCTCCAAACAAAAAGAGTTTGTCATACCACGACCACTCAGCCACAACTCCCTTAAGAAATGCTCTCAGCAAGGATGTAACCCCCACTGCTGAGAGTGTGGCCCAAACTTCGATTCCCCTCCACCCCCAGCGGAGAATTCTCTTAAGTCGGTCTTTCCACATACTCCTATTCTACCACAAAGGTATTGACAATTCGCTTGCGAAGTAGCACTATGAAGTTGTGTTGCATGCCTACCCCACATACCAGTTTCTGGATCCGTCGGCTTACTGGAATCATAATCCGACTGCCCCCAAAGGCGAACATGTAGCAAAATAAAGTTGACAAAAGTCACGGTTTCGAGCAGAATCCCTGAGAACAAAAATAAGTTTTGCCAGTATGGAGGTGTAGACAATGGCTGTGGAACATGTTGCCGGTAAAAATATGGGTAAGGTTATGCTGTATGCCCTGAGCACCTGCGTTTGGTGCAAGAAGACAAGAGAGTTACTGGAGAGTATGGGCATCGAATATGATTACGAGTACGTTGATTTGCTGCAGGGTGGTGAAAAGGATAGAGCGTTGAAGGAAGTAACGCATTGGAATCCCGACTGCAATTTTCCCACAATGGTAGTAAACGACCAGAAATGTATAGTCGGTTTCGATGAAAACAAAATCAGGGAAACATTAAAGTCATGACAGGTGATACAGCGATAAGCTCTGAGGAAGTTGTAAAGCTGCATGAACGCCTTGATAGGGAGGCTGAGGCAGATGGATATCATCTGAACCGGGACAAGGAATTCACCCGGGAGCTGGTGCGCGGCCTGTCTGTAAACCAGAAGCGGTATGGTTACCAAGCTTGTCCCTGCCGTTTGGCTTCCGGTAACAGGCAGGATGACATCGATATTATCTGCCCGTGCGATTACAGAGACGCCGACATAAGCGAGTACGGCACCTGCTATTGCGGTCTATATGTGTCGCCCGAGGTGGTAAAAGGGGAAAAGCAGATTAAATCCATACCTGAACGGCGGCCGAAGCCTGACGATAGGAAGAAGGCGGCACCAAAACCAGTGGCTGCCGGAGTTCTGTCATTGTCTCTGCCAGTGTGGCGATGTAAGGTGTGCGGCTATTTGTGCGCCAGGAGCGACCCTCCCGAAACATGCCCCATCTGCAAAGCCAGTAAAGACAGGTTCGAAAAATTTATCTGACAGTGATAGAAAGGAACTTGTACCATTTCCATCAAGTCAATCTGAGGGAGGTGAAGTATGAAGGAAAGAACCAGTCCTGTGAAAGCGACAGAGACGGTACCGGAATTTGTGCTTAAAGACCACGATAATAAAGAATTTGATTTATCAAGCCGGAAAGGGAAACGGGTTTTGCTTTCCCTTCATCCTCTAGCCTGGACCAGCATATGCGCCAAGCAGATGCAAGCGCTGGAGGCAAATGAAGACACCTTTGCATCTCTGAATACGGTGCCTGTAGGCTTGAGCATTGACTCAGTGCCGTGTAAGCAGGCTTGGGCGGAACACCTGGGAATAAAAAGCCTGCGTCTGCTATCAGATTTCTGGCCTCATGGCCATGTTGCCAGACTTTACGGGCTGTTCAGGGAAAAAGAAGGTTTCTCAGAGAGAGCCAATGTAATCCTGGATGAAAAGGGCAAGGTCTCGTTTGTCAAGGTGTACCCATTGAGTCAATTGCCGGATATCGAGGAAATAATAGCAGTACTTAAAGGGCGCTGATTTTGTTCTGTGAGGCAGACTGCCTCAATGGGAGACGCTTCAGCCCGGGCTGCTGATGCAGGATTTACCTGGGGAAGCCAGGCCAAAGGTGGAGAATATTCTACGCGGCTGCTTTTTGCCGCACTTAGGGCATTCTACCTCGCTGTCGCTGTCAGCTATTTTGCGGTGGGCTTCAAACTTTTCGCCGCAGTTTGGGCACTCATATTCATAGATTGGCATGATTCGTTTCTCCCTAGATTTATAAGTATGCTCATTATCCGTAGCTAAGCCAGGGCTTTGGCCGTCAGCTCAGATATGCTGGTTACTTCGATATTCAAGCCGTAATGCTCACTTAGCTCTCCGATTTGATGGCGGCAGTTATCGCAAGATGTAACAACGATTTTAGCTCCGGTCTGGCGAATCTGGTCTGCCTTGAGCTTGCCAGCCTGAAGGCGAATATCAGTCCACTCTGGCACTGTCACCAGGCCACTTCCGGCGCCGCAGCAAAAGCTGTGCAGCCGATTAGGTAGCATCTCTCGAAAGTCTCCGACCACGGCCCGAATCACGCGTCGCGGTTCTTCAAGCAAGCCGCCCTTGCGCCCTAGGTTGCAGGAGTCGTGGTAGGTGACCGGCTCGCCATTTGTGGAGGGGTTAGCTTGCAGCACACCATCTCGCATATATTCATCTAGCACTTCGATTATATTGCGTACTCCGAAGGGCAAAGGACGGCCAAACCACTTGGGGACTTCCCATCGCATTGCGGTGTAGCCATGGCCGCATTCCGTGATAATCATTTCCTGTACTTTCAGCGTCTCGGCTTCTTTGATGATGCGTTGAGCAATGCGCTTAGCTTTGGCGGTATCGCCCAGGAAAACGGCGTAGTTGGCCGTGTCAAACATGCTCAGAGTCCACGATTCTTTGGCTAAGTTAAAGATTATCGCCTGTGGGATAATGGTATGGGCTCCGGCCAGAGGCACGTAGAGGAAGCGGGCTCCTTTCTTATCCACCGGTATCTTGGCTTTGGAGCTGCCCAAGCGGTCCTGCACTTCCTTCTCTAGCTCCTTCACCTGTTCTAAGAATATTTCACGGAAGAGGTCAGCATTCTCTTCCTTGGCGATGGCGGCACCTGCTATCTCGCTGAGCATCTCAGGGCCGTGTCCAGTTGCGGTAGTCACTGACCTCATCACCCGCATGATCTCGGCTGTCTCTACGCCGAAAGGACATTCGAAGGTACAACGGTGACATAAGGTACAATTGGCAAAGGCTATCTCTGCAAGTTTGTATAAAGCCTCATCCGCTGTTGCTTTGGCGCCGAACCACCAAGGAAAGGCACGGGCAATGGGGTCGAAGAGTTGGCGATACAAACGGCGGACTTGCTCAGCGCGGTAATAGGGAGTGTGCTCTGCCTTGGGGTTAGACCGGTAGTAGTGACAGCTCTCGGTACAGATGCCGCAGTGGACACAGACCTCCAGGGCAGTCAACACTCTGCGGTCAACCAGGTTGCTAAGCATTTCCCTGGCCAGAGCCATCTTGTTTTGTTCGGCGATTGCTGTGCGTGTCATATTCTTATTCCAATACACTGCGGCGTCCAAAAACCAAGCCTAAAAAGACGCGTTCGTAGAAGAAGTATATGAAGTGCCGGAGCTTGCCGAAGGGAACATAGGCCATGGTGATGCCCGAGGTAGCCCAGAAGGCTGGCAGATACTTTATTGCGTAGGCCGATATGGCTGCGGATACCAGAAACAGCGTGGTCAGTGCCAGGGCAAAATAGTCGTCAGGCGTGCTGAGGAGTCGCATGGTTGGGTCTGCAATACGAATCCAGAAGCCTGCTAATCCCAAAAGGGCGCCTATGCCGAATAGGGCTGCCAGGGAGAGGCGTAATGGTTCGGGCATTTGAGCCAGCCAGGGAGTAGCTATCAGGTAAGCTGCACCAGCGAAAATGCACAGGTGAAAGATAACGCCGCGGATGTATGATATCCAGTGTATGCGGGCACTCTCCTTGCCCCAAGGGGCCAGACCCAGGGTGAAGGCCCATAGCACTCCCTGAGCTGGCGAGCCTTTGATCGGTGCCAGTTCGGCGTTGTAAGGTCGGCGTTGTGAAATCACCAGAATGGCTATTACGCCTGCTATAAAGATAACGGCGCCGATAAGCACCACCCCTGCGGCTACCGTGTCCAATGTGCTCATTTCAGCTTCTTTATGAAGAAGGTGATAACCTTGCCCTCTCGTTCCATAGCCAGGACCTCGTTGCCGGTGCTCTTAGCCCAGGCAGGTATGTCGGCAAGCACACCTGGGTCAGTAGCTGTGGCCTTCAGTACGCCGCCGACGGGCAGACTCTTTATCGCCTGACTAACCTTGACTATTGGAATGGGGCAGAGCAGTCCCTCCAAATTCAGTTTTTGGTCTGCCTTTATGTCTTGTGGCATTGTTGCCTCCTTATGCGTCATATGAATAACGTTACTTTGGAGTGGAAAGCCATCTCTAACATGGTGGCCACTCCACATGAGTCTTCGACCTCGTCAATCAGGTCCTCCCGTTTTATCTCCATGACCTGCATGCTCGTCTCACAGGGCAGGAGCTTAACTCCCAGATCAATAGCGGTCTGCCGAAGTTCTTCCAGGGGTGTTATTTTATGTGACTTCATCATCCGTTTGAACATCCACCGGCCGATGCCGCCGAAATTGAAGCGGGAAGGGCCGATGCGATTGATGCCACCCCGGTTCAGGAGGCCCATCATGCGGCCAAAGAGGCCCTGGCCTGTAAAGTTCCCCTTCTGGATGGCCTTTATACCCCAGAAGGTGAAAAACATGTTAGTTTCCTTGCCGGCTGCGGCAGCCCCAATGGCGATACTGAAGGCAGCAAAGACTTTATCCATGTCGCCACTAATTATAATCATGGTTACTGCATCATCTTTTGCCATTTCTTTCCTCCTATTTCATTATTAATTCTTGTGTGTTGAACGTGGCATGCTCCAGGTTGCGAGTACCTGCTATGCCACAGGTAGGAGCTACAGGCCCCCTTAAGCTAGGCTGGAACCGTCTTTGAACCTGTCCGCTGGCACCTCCTTTGCAGTATGAGCTGGCTGCTTTGTATTTATTCTGATAACTGTGACCTCTTGTTGTGTCCAATCCCATAAACGAGGCTCACGGCCTCGGCCGTTCTAGCCTCAGCCGCCGCTGAATGCGAACCTGGTGAAGAATCTGAACTTATCGGCGGGGCTATCGAATTTCTCGACATTGCCGCTTTCGCAGCGGGGACATTTCACATTCTCTTTATCTTTCAGATTTTCTGGCTTTGGTTTGGCGAATGTAATTCTGCAGTCGTTACATCCGTATTCTTGCGCTGGCATTTTGTATCTCCTTTTCTGCTTTAGAATTAAGCTACTAATCTCTCGGCTAACTGTTTGTTCTTTTCTATCTGGTCGAGAAGTATTTGATGTACCATGTCACAGGCATCGCCTATTTTCGGGTCGCTCAGGCTGTAGTAAACACTTGTTCCTTCACGGCGGTGTTGCACCACACCTCTGTCGCGGAGAATGGCGAGGTGCCGGGAGACAACCGCTTGAGGCAGCTCCACCACACGGGCTAGCTCGCCTACTGTCCTCTCGCCCTCACGCAGCTCATCGATGATGATGAGCCTCTTCGGGTCAGCGAATGTCTTGCACAATTCCGCCTTTAGATTGTAGAGCTCAGGGTTATGTCTCACTAGCAATACACCTTCCTTTGTTGTTAATATAAATATATGTATATTGAAATATTATCATATTATGACTGCATTGTCAAGTCTGGCTTGTTTTCATGTCTTTGCGAGCCTTCTCTCCGGTCCTTTTAACGCACCGAGATCGCCACGTCACGATTGCATCGGGACTCGCGATGACAAGTGGGTAAATGTACGGACTGGGCTTTAGCCCTGTCCGAGACGCCCGTTTATAATTTCACGGACAGACCTGAAGGTCTGTCCCTACATTGTAGCAGCTGCGTATTCGCCCCAAATCCTAAAGGTGGTATAATAAGCGCTCGAGGTGGATAATGGCCAAGTACATAATCGCCCATGATGTGGGCACCAGCGGCAATAAGGCAGTTCTGGTGGATATTGAAGGACATGTCCACGGCAAGTGCTTTGAGCCCTACAAGACCTACTATCCCAAGCCGGGCTGGGCGGAGCAGGAACCTGTAGATTGGTGGAACGCAGTGACTCGGACGACGAGGCTTCTACTGGAACAAACCGGTGTTTCACCCAAGGATGTGTTATGTATTACTTACAGCACGCAGATGCTCGGCATAATCCCCATGGATTCGCGAAAAGGGCCGCTGAGACGTGCCATAATCTGGCTTGACAACAGGGCTGGTGAGCAGGCGGAGCGGCTGATGAGAAAATTCTTGGGCCCCCGTGTTTTTGCCCTAATTGCCGGCGCTACTTTAGGTGGTAAGGATGGTTTACCTAAGCTGCTCTGGCTCAAAGGTGAAGAGCCCGAGATTTATAACATGATGAGCTGTTTTCTCGATGTCGCCGGTTATCTTTTCTATCGCAGCACGGGCAACATGGTCATGGAATGGACCGGCGGCTCTGTCTTTGGAATTGACCTGAAAAAGAAGACATGGCTTAATGGTATTTTTCGCTATGTCGGTCTTGACTCTGAGAAGTTTCCGCCTCTGGTTCGGTCGATAGACAAGGTCGGCGAACTTACGCCAGAGGCAGCCAAGGAATATGGGCTCCTACAGGGTACGCCAGTAATCGCCGGTTCTGGAGATGCTTCGTGTGCCGCGGTAGGCTCTGGTGCCGTCGGTGAAGGCGAAGGACATATCTATCTGGGGACGTCTGGCTGGGTGGGTGTGGTCACAGAACGAACACCGCAGGGCAAATGTGGTGCTGCCACGATTCATTCGGCGGACCCGGGCAAGGCGTTGCTATTTGCTGAATCCGAGACTGCCGGCGCCTGTCTGCAGTGGATTGCCGACGAGTTCTACAAGGCTGAGAAAAAGGACCCGAATATCCCCAGTGTCTATGCCCTTATGGATGATGAGGTTGCCAGAATTCCACCGGGCTCCAATTACCTGCTCTTCACCCCCTGGATTTACGGCGAAAGGGCTCCTATAGATGATTGTTATGTCCGTGCCGCCTTTCTCAATTTGAGCGCTGAACATAGCCGTGAGGACTTGCTGCGGGCTGTCTACGAAGGTGTGGCCTACAACATAAGGTGGATCGTACAAATCGTGGAGAGAGAATTCAAATTTCCATTGCCGCAGCTCAGAGTCATAGGTGGTGGGGCAAAGGGGAAACCGTGGATGCAGATTATGGCTGATGTAACTCAAAGGAAAATTGAAACCGTTTGCGACCCTCAAGAAGCTGGAGCGGTAGGAGCAGCGCTGGTAGCTGCTGTTGGCCTCGGTATATACCCAGATTTTGAGTCTCTGAGAAAGGTGGTCAAGGTAGATAGAGCTTATGAGCCGCAGCCGGAGAATTCGGAGATTTACGACTCGCTGTTTCATTCATATCAAGAAGTGTATGGTAGCCTGCGGAATTTCTATAGAAAGCTGAACAAGGAGAGATTTGATAAAGCAACATTGTAAGGAGGTGCTAATATGGATAGAGAAGAGATTCTAGGTCTTCCCATAGCTCTGCCGGATGGCGTGGATTACGATGAATATGTTATCGGCACGTATTTGGTTTCCTACCCGGCAGCGCTCCCCGTGCCACTGATAGCTCCCATGCTGGCTGTGGAGCAGAGCACAGGCACCTGGGTGCCCGTGCCCGGTGAGACTCCAGAGGTTCGTTGCCAGCATATCGCCAAGGTGATCGGCGTCTACGAGATGCCCGACTACGAATCCACCGTACCTCCCAATCTACAAGACAGGAAGTGGTTTGTGCAGGTGGCTTATCCGGAGGTTAACATCGGCGAGCAGATACCCATGCTGCTGACTACAGTGGTGGGCAACATTTCTATGGGTGGCGACATAAAGTTGGTAGATATTCGTTTCCCTGAGAAATATGTTGCTGGTTTCAAGGGACCGAAGTTCGGCATTGAAGGTGTGAGGAAAGTGTTAGGCGTGGAAAAACGTCCCCTTCTTAACAACATGATAAAGCCGTGCACGGGTTATACATGTGAGGTTGGAGCTGAGTTGTTCCGGAAGGCAGCGGCTGGTGGCTGTGACATTGTTAAGGACGATGAGTTGATAGCCGATGCTTCATTCAATTCAGCGCTTGAGCGTGTTAAGAGCTATATGAAGATTGAGAAGCAGGTCTATGAGGAAACAGGTGAACGCACTCTATATACCGTGAACGTAACGGATGCCATCCCCAAGGTCTTTGAAAATGCCAAGCGCGCTGTGGAATTGGGCTGCAATGCGCTTATGATAAACTACCTCGCCGTCGGCTTTCCGGTTATGCAGGCGCTGGCCGATGATCCGAAAATAAATGTTCCTATCCTTGCCCACATGGATGTTGCCGGCGCCTTCTATATGTCGCCCTGGCATGGCATGAGTTCTCATCTTGTACTGGGCAAGCTGCCTCGGCTGGCCGGTGCTGATGTTGTTGTTATTCCTGCCCCCTACGGGAAAGCGCCGGTGATTGATTATAAGTTCAAAAACGCTGCTAGAAACCTGTCATTCCCGTTGTACAACCTGAAGCCGACGTTACCTATGGCATCTGGCGGAATTACGCCGTCCATGGTGCCACAGGTGATGATGGCTTTGGGCAATGATATCGTCATAGGCTCTGGAGGCGGCATTCATGCGCATCCTCAGGGTCCTATCGCTGGTGGCAAGGCGTTCCGTCAGGCGATCGATGCCACTATGCAGGGCGTTCCACTGGCGGAATATGCCAAGGACCATAAGGAATTGGCGATTTCCCTTAAGGAATGGGTAGACCCGTTCAGCAAAGGCATTAGGATTTGAAAGGAGTAAGCAAATGTCTAAGGTTACAGTTTTAGGTGGCTGTGGGGCGGTCGGCAGCATAGCCAGTGACACGCTGGCTTCAAGCGGCGTGTTCTCCGAAGTAGTTGTCGCTGACATTAATGTTGCGGTAGCAAGAAAGCTAGTCGGAAGGCTCAAAGGATGTAAAGTTTCCGCCGTGGAAGTTGATGCCGAAAATCCCCAGAGCATAAAGAGGGCGATTGGCGGCTCATCGGTTGTCCTGAACTGCGTTGGGCCGTTCTACAAGTACGGCCCCAGCATACTGAAAGCCGTGATAGAAGCCAAAATCAATTATGTCGATGTCTGCGATGATTTTGATGCCACGGAGAAGATTCTGGCCATGGATGATAAGGCGAAGAAAGTTGGTGTTTCAGCACTCATCGGAATGGGGAGTTCGCCCGGCGTGGCCAATGTTCTGGTCAGGTTCTGTGCTGATTCTCTGCTCGACCAAGTTGAGGCGGTGGACATATATCATGCCCATGGCGGCGAGAAGATTGAAGGTCCGGCGGTGGTGAAGCACAGGATTCACTCCATGAAGATAGATATACCAATGTTCCTTGGTGGCAAGTTTACCACGGTGAATCTCTTTGAGGACAGCGGAAAGGCCTTGGAGGAGGAGACTGAATTTCAAGATGTCGGTAAATACAGCGTCTATAGCTATCCGCATCCTGAGACTATAACTCTGCCGAAGTATTTAAAGGGTGTAAAGAGGGTGACAAATCTAGGGCTGGTACTGCCGCCGGCTTATGCCGAGCTGATAAAGGGGATGGTAAGGCTGGGTATCACGGATGAGAAACCCATTGAGGTACAGGGTCACAATGTTATTCCTCTGGAGTTTGCTGTAAGCTATATACTTTCCCAGCGGCAGAGGCTGCTGAAAGAGGCTAAGATTAACCAGCCGATGGGTTGTTTGAAAATTGTGGTCAAAGGGTACAAGGATGGCGGGAAGAACACGTATATTTTCTCGATGTCTTCGCGAGGGCAGGGCATGGGTGAAGGCACAGGTATACCGGCGGCGATAGGTGCCATACTCATGGCTACAGGAAAGATCAAAGAGAAGGGTGTGCTTCCGCCTGAAGCCTGCGTCAATCCCATGGACCTGCTTGAGCTTGCCAAGACCAAAGTGAAAGCTGCTGCCGGTAGAGGCTTTCCTATCAGCATCGAACATATAGACAAAAATGGCAAGTCGCAGAAGGTGAACCTGCTTAGCTAGCTAACTTGATTACCTGGTGTTGCGGAGATGGTCTGTCAATGTAGGGGCGAGGCTTTAGCCTCGCCCAATGCGACCTTAAAAAGGTCGCAACTATATTGGAAAGTAGACTGTCGCCAAGCACTCTCCATTCACCATATTATTGTTGTCTCTCAGAGAGGTGAACCAATGAATATCCGTGAAGCCATATGCCATCGTATCAGCGTGCGTCATTACCAGTCACGGCCTGTCCCGGAAGAAGTTCTGCAGGCTGTGGTCGGCTCTGGTGCGAACTCTGTAGCTCTGGATGGTGGTATCCGAATCCGCTTTCATCTTGTCAGGGAAGGCAAGTCAGTGGCTGAACGGATGCTGTTCTTCACCGGGGCACGGTTGCTTTTCGGCTCGTCACCGCACTTCATCATAGCCACATCAGAGGATAAGCCGTTGTTTATGTTGAACATGGGCTTCCGGATGGAGCAGATGATACTCTTTGCTACCCAGCAGGGCTTGGGCACCTGCTGGATTGGTGGCTTGTTCACCGAGGAGCGTATTGGTGGTTTCTTGGGGTTGGAGAGAGATGAGCGTGTCATCGCCTTGACGCCGCTCGGTCATCCAGATACCTCACTTTACGGTCGGCTTACGCATGACCTGTTCGAGCTGGGGGCGATGAATTTCGGGCGTAGGAAGCCGCTGGAGCAGATAGCTTTTAGCTCTGAATGGGGCGAGCCGCTTAGGACTGAAGATAAGGAACTTCTTGAAACTCTGGAATGTGCCCGTTTGGCTCCATCGTGGGCCAATACCCAACCGTGGCGCTTTTTGGTAACCGGAGAGAAAGTCATAGCTGTGGCAGATGCCAAAGGAAGATACAGTGCCGTTCGTGATGGCAAGCACTATTATCGCCTTGACGTGGGCATCGCTATGGCACATTTCTTTCTGGCGGCCAAAGAGATGGGCTGGGGTGGAAAATGGCAGGTTACAGGATTTGACCCGGCGCAGGTAGCGAAACAGCATTGCATTCCTGATGACTACGAAGTGCTCGGAATATACAGGAGGAAGCAAAATGCCAGAAAAGTTGATGATTGAAGGATTCGAACCGTACGTAGGAAAACATTGCGAGACGACTGCTTTGAAGCGGGTGCTGGACTATCATGGGCTTAATTTGTCCGAGGAGATGTTACTGGGGCTGGGTGGTGGCATCGGTTATATTTACTGGTACATGAAGATGATGCCATACCCTTTTATCGGTGGTCGTAACGGTAAGGTTGCCGAGTTTGCCGTAACCATCTGTAAGCGGCTCGGTGCCGAGGTAACCATGATGGAGACAGCCAGTGCCGGCAAGGGATACGAAGAGCTAAAGGCTTTGCTTCGTGGCGGCGAGCCAGCAGTCGTTTATCTGGACATGGCTTACCTGCCATATTTCGCCCTTCCAGAGGAAGCCCATTTCGGCGGACATGTTGTTGTTGTCTTTGGACTGGATGAGGATAAGGACATTGTGCATATCTACGACCGAGGCAAAAACCCGGTAACGGTAAGCATGGCTGACTTAGCCCGGGCGAGAAGTTCAAAATTTCCTCCTTTTGCCCCGAAACATCGGCTGTTGAAGATAAAGTATCCAGCGCAAATCGGCGATTTAAGCACAGGTATTAAGGATGGCATACTCGATTGCTGTCACAACATGCTGAAGCCACCGATAAAGAATATCGGTCTTGCTGGCATGCAGAAATGGGCTGAGCTGGTGGTAAAGTGGCCGGAGCAATTCAAGGACTTGAATCTATTAGGTGCTCTGATGAACGGCTTCATGTATATTGGGATAGCTGGCACTGGGGGAAGTGCCTTTCGCTCCATGTATGCCAGATTTCTCGAAGAGGCCAGCTTAATTGTCGGCAAGCCGGCTCTCAAGGAAGTGGCGGAGATAGTGCGCCAGTCGGCGGAAATCTGGGGGCAGATTGCCTCGGGGTTTATGCCCGATTCTTGGCCCAATCTCAAAAGGATGAGGCAGCTAATCGTTGAGAAGAACCAGCTCTTTGAGGAGCAAGAACCAGGCGTACTGGATGGCATGGCAAGAATTAACCAGGAGCTTGACGGTCTAATGGCAAAGGCTGTTGAAGACCTGGAGAAACCGCCCACGTTTCTATCTGATGTGCAGAGAAGCATTTTGAGATGCCATGACGTAGAAAGCCAGGCATTTCAGAAACTGAGCAGCGTTATTGCACAGTAGAACCAGAAAACTCCTCTCTGTGAAAGGGCAAGCTTTGAAAGTCTGGCCGTATATTTGAGGAAATTCTAAATTACGAATACTTTGAATTTAAATTTTTGAGCAGTGCAGTTGAGATTATATCGTCACTTCAATTAAGATAGCTGCACAAAAAGCCATGCCAGCTGTTTTTGGAACTGTAATCTTTACCATACTGGTACCCGGCTCCGTGACTGTCCTGGTGCCCTACCTGCTGCTGACATCTGGCCTTGAATGGACTTATGATATTGGAAACTCCAGGTTCATCGGACTTGCTCTGATTGCTCTTGGTGCCGCCCTCTATTTTTGGACTGCCTGGGACTTCGCTTTTGCCGGCAAAGGTACTCCGGCACCGATTGCACCTCCCAAATCGCTGGTATCGAGGCGGCTGTATCAGGTGAACAGAAATCCGATGTACACCGGAGTTCTACTTGTGCTTCTCGGCGAAGCAATTTTCTTTATGTCACTGACCTTGCTTGCCTACACTGCATTCTTATGGTTGGCTTCCCATCTTTTTGTTGTCTATTATGAAGAGCCGAACTTGAGGAAGAAGTTTGGAGCCACATACGGGGAGTATTGTAAGGTTGTGCCCAGGTGGATTCCCCGGGTGGAGCGTGCCAGTAAAAATAGGTGACAGGCATCGGGAAGATTCTTGAATAGGCTAGCGCTTTAATTAAATAAACCCAGGCCGACGTTTAGTGTGTTGTATCACCCCCATCATTAAGCTACAATTAAGGCTACAATTTCTGTCATTAAGAGTGCGACCTGAAAAATTTCCAAAATAAAACATGGGAGGATATCATGGCTAAAGATTATGGGATTATTGATGCTTGGATGCAGCACCCAAACCTGAAGTTCTTAAATCACCCCATGTTCGATTCCCTTCGGAGATGGACGGGGACGGAAGAACTAACCGAGGAGATTCCGGTAGAGACCACCATAGCTGCCATGGATGAGGCAGACGTTGGATTGGGCTTGATATGTGCCTGGTGGGGTCCCCAGGGGCCGCTTATCTCAAACGATGAAGTGGCTACCCTTGTCAAGAAGCATCCTGACCGTTTTGTTGGCATCGGGTCGGTTGATTTGTATAGGCCTATGGACGGAATTCGAGAGCTGAGGCGCTGTGTGCGTGAACTCGGTTTCAAGGGTTTGAGAATTGTCCAGTGGCTTTGGAATTTGCCCCCCACTGACAGGCACTATTATCCTCTGTACGCAGAATGCACAGAACTCGGCGTTCCATTCTGTTTTCAGGTGGGACATACTGGTCCCCTCTGCCCTTCTGAGCCGGGACGGCCGATACCATATATCGATGAGGTCGCCATTGAATTTCCTGAGCTTAGGATCGTTGGGGGGCACATCGGATATCCCTGGACGGTGGAGATGATTGCCGTGGCAACGAAACATCCGAATGTCTATATTGATACCTCGGCCTATACTGCCAAACGCTACCCAAAGGAATTCGTAGACTACTTGAAAAAGAACGGGCAGAAGAAAGTCCTTTTCGGCACCAATTATCCCATGATTACTGCAGCCATGTGCTTAAAGGATTTGGATGCGCTCGGACTGGACGACGAGGTAAAGAAGCTGTTCCTTTGCGAGAATGCAAAACGCGTATATGGGCTTCAGTAAGAAATAAGTTCCCGCGGGCTTAGTTTCGCTCTCACACAGCACACATTGTATCGGCTGGTTTGGAGCCAGCCCCTGCAGAATCTTCCAGCTATCCGTCTCAGCCTATTTTTTGACCAATATTCTGTACAGAGCGAACACGACTAGCAGGTAGGCTATCAGTCTTATTGTGATAAGAAAGATGGTCAGGCCTGCGGCGAGCCCAAGGAGTGTCATAAGATGAGAGATGGCAAAAAGGCCGAAAGCTATGCCGATATAAAGCGGCACATCGTACTTCTTCTTAGCGTAAGCCCAGATGCCTAAGGCAAGTATTACGATGCATAGCACAAAGTTAGTTGTGGTTACCGGGTCCATGTCTTAATGCCTCCTTTCATAATTCGGGCTAATGCGTAATTCTATTTATTATTTCGTTTCCTTCGACTGCTCACTACCAAAGCTACCAACACGACTCCTAATAATAGGGGGCTAGCATCTGATAGTAAACCTGAACTGCTGCTGGCCTTAGCACAGCCCATTCCCTTACCCGGGGTTGGGGATGTTGGCTCAGGCGCTGGCGTAGTTTCTGGTGCTGGCTCGGCTTCACCTTCAGATAACGTTCCCTTTATAGCGCTGCTTAATGGGTTACCTTTGCTGTCTGCTCCGCCGATGACGTATATTGATTCAGGTGAGGCAGCGGCTGCGGCGACAAACATGACATTTCGCCCCTGGTCCATCTGCGTCGCTTCGCCCCATTGGTCGGCCTCGGAGTTATATACCTGGACAGATGGTTCGGCGTGTCCACCGATAATAAATACGTTTACGTTTGTGTTTGTGCTTACGCGTACGCTCTCTGCTACGGCGGTGCCACCATGGCCGCCACACTTCTTTGGCATATCAGTATTTGTCTCCCATGTGTTGTCAGGCGGGCTCATTGATGCACACATTGTGGCTCCTGTGGATTCAACGCCGCCTATGACCACTATTTTGTTATTGACCACAGAGGCGACGGACATACTTCTGGCTATGGGCATGTCAGCCTTAGGCGTGAAAGTTAAGTTCACCGGGTCAAACTCATATACGTTCTTGTAATAGTATGTGGAACGGATAAACAGTTGCGGTTTGCTGCAACCTCCGAAGAGGTATATCTTTTCTCCGTAGGTCGCTGCGGACATACCCGCAGCAGGGAAAGGTAATTTGGCGATTTTCGCTTGCCAGGTATCAGAAGCGATGTCATAGACATCTACTGTGTCGACTACCTTCAGCTCGGTGTCCGCTCCACCGAAGGTATAGATTTTGCCCTTATACGCAGCAGCGCCGAAGTTGAATCTGCCCTCCGGCAATGGTGCTTTGCTGGTCCACTTGTTAGCTACGGGGTCATAGGCTTCAACTAGCTTACCGGTATATGGTAGAGGGTCCTCTAATCCGCCGATAGTGTAGATGATGTTGTTGATAGTTATGGCAGCGCCGTAACAGCGCGGTTTGGGTAGTGGGGCTACGGGAGTCCAATGTATTTTTATCTTGGGTTCCGATGGTGTTTGTGTAAAGTCAAGGGTGGGTGGTGTTGCTGGTGGTGTCCCTCGTTCGGCGCTGGCTAACGGTTCACCCTGCCCTTCTGGATCGCCCTTGTTATCACGCCCTCCCATCACGTATAGCTTGCCATCGACAGCAGCAACGAAGGCGCCCTCACGAGGAGTGAGCATGCTGGTTCCAGTTACCCACGTTTGCCACTGGTCGCTATATACATCAACCACGGAAGACGTGCTCACCTGCTCATCTCTGCCTCCCATCAGAAAGACCATGTCGTTCGCAGTAGTCCCGAACCAAATGCCGCGTTCCCAGATGACGCATTCTATGCGGCTCCAGGAGTCTGTGGCGGGGTCGTATAGCTGAGCATTGCCGTTGCCGAAGCCGGAGGAACCGCCAAATACCAGTATGCGGTTTTTGAATACTACGGCTGAGGTTCTAGATCTTGGAGTAGGCATGGTTGCTTTCGAGGTGAACTTGCCAGTGGCAGGGTCAAACTCGTAGCAGGCGTTGTAAAAATACTGAGCAGAGAATAAGTCGGTGCTGGCACTACCGCCAAAAAGATAGATTTTATCGCCATAAGCGACAGCCGACATATCTACCGCTGGTTTAGGCAGCTTGGCTATTCCGGCTTTCCACGTGTTCGTGGCGGCATCATAGACATCTACGGTATCCTTGACTTCCTGGTATACATTGGCGCCACCGAATGTGTAAATCTTGCCCTTGTAGGCCGCAGCGGCGAGGTATACCCTACCCTCTGATTTGCGGGCTTCGGCGCTTGGTAGATAGGGTAGAGGAGCCTTAGTAGTCCATTTATCAGTCTTCGGGTTGTAAGCCTCTACTATCGCGCCAGTAACTATGCCTGGCATCTTAATCGGCATATTGCCTCCCGAAGGAGTCACCATCATAAACTCGAAGTCGCCAGGAGGCTCAATTCCGCCTATTGTGTAGATGATGCCATTAATCACCGCGGTTGCCCCGGAATGACGCGGCTTTGACATAGGTGAAATTTGTTCCCATTGGATGGAAACAGCAGGAGCGCCATTTGTTGTGGCAGCTGCGACTGGCTGCACCGCAGAACTAAGTGGAACCAGTGATAAGGCAGTCGCCACCAAGACGATTTTTAAGCATAATTTTCCGATTCTTTTCATTTCACTCTCCTTTATCGTTGTGTATGATAAATGACTTTCAGTAAGGTGTCAATAGGTTTTATGGAGAGCGCAAAGCCTAAAACTTTCGCCTTCTCACAATACTTTCTCTATCCTTAGACGGGTAACAATTCTTCCCTTTGCTTGCCTTCTCTGATAGAATTCTCACTGTTTATTCTAATTCTTTTTTGTCATTAGGTGCGATGTTTCACCAGGTTATGAAGCGATTACCAGTTGTACTGGCTGTGGTGCTGTGCCTTCAGCTTGGCTTTTCAGGTACAGCCAGCTCAGCTGTGGAGAGTCCTGATAGGGTCAAGGAGTTAAATTTCGTTTTTCTTCATGGTGCCGCTGGAAATCCCTGCGGTCCACAGTTTCTGGCTGATGCCATGCTAGAGCAGGTATCTTACTATATTTCTGAATATGAGCAGGCCAATCCCGGCATTAAGGTTAAAGTTGATGTCCTGAACAGATGTTATCCGAACGATGTGGATATCGAAACCTGGGCAAACAACATTGCTGACAGTATCGATAATCACTTCGGTGATAGGGGAAATCTGGTATTGATAGGACATAGTATGGGCGGGAAGGCGGCACTTTATGCGGTAGCCAAGAATATAGATAATCTAGTTGACAGAGTGGCGCTGGTAGTTACAATAAATTGCCCGGTTAAGAATCTGAATAGGTATCAGCTTATTGGTGGTGGGCCATTTGTTGACTATTGTCGGGCTGGGTGGCTGCTACGCCCTGACCATGGGATTTGCGTTTCAGTAGGTGAATATGATAGCTCTGAAGATGGCAAATGGGTAGGACAGAACAAGCATTGGTTAGCTTTCATATCGGGTGAAAACGCACCATTGAGCCCGCAATTTGATTATGGTGGCTTTGACCCTTACCCGCGTGATATGGATGATGGTGCTCTACCGATATCAGCTCAATACTCTGACGGCGCTGATGTAATCTACTACGGCGAGCATGGCCATAGCGACTTCCACGTTATAGAAGGGGTGGCTGATTTTATTGCCGGGGAGATTTTAAAATACATATTCGGTGGGGTTATAGAGTGCTCGGTTTTGGCTAGGGATGGTGGCTTGCAGCATAATGCTGGCTTGCTGTTGGGAACAGACTACTGGCAGGACATCATTGGTGATGTTCTTGGCATTAGCAGCCGACTACGGCATTGGAACCAGTCCTATATTAAGTGGCAGGAATGGGAGGACATATTGGAGTATTACCCTCCGACTTATGAGAAAGACCTGAGGAGCCGTTACGAAGTCAGCCTAAAGAGGTCAGCAGCGATTTTTACCAACATAGAGGAGATGCGTTGGCTTAATCCTGATAATCCGGAAGACTGCCGCCTTTATCTGCGAACCAGAGCTACCCCGGGAAATTATATACAGGTGGACTGGAAAATATATCGGCAGGGGTTGTTGCCCGAGGGAACGAGGCGCGACCATTATGAAATCGAGGTAGTAGCTGGCACGCCTTTGGCTGAAGTCTATCAGGCATCGTGGGCGACCGATAATTCGCGTGACTTGAGGGTGCAGGTGTGGTCACGGGCTGAAAAACCCTTCCGCTGGTTCGAGGCTAAGTGGAGGGTTTATTACAAGGAAAGTCGGCAGAGGAAAGTTATTGGTGAGATAAGTGCATTTCGTTCAGGCTCTGAGCACGGCTCGAGCTTTTAAAAAGTGAAGTAGGCACTCCCGCGTGACCATGCCGACCAACCTGCCCTCTTGTACTACCGGTATCTGGTCTATGTCGTAGTCATCCATCTGCTCGAGCAGGTCTACCGCTGGCTGGTTAGGCTGAGCTGTCTTGAGCCTATCGGCGGGCGTCATTAGGTCACTGATGTGGGTCGAGTCCCAGTGCTTTTCTGGTATCTGTATATCGTTCAGGGTTACGATTCCCTGCAGCTTGCCGTCCTCAATGACTACAAAGCAGTGTTGGCCGGAGTTGATTATATATTCTCGGACCAATCCAAAAGTAAGTTGTTGTTTTATTGGGGTGTAGGCATCGGTCATCATATCATATGCTGTCATGCCGCGGAGAGCGTCGCGTACCAGCGCCTGGCGCCGGCTGGCTGTGGCGGCATCTTCCAGGAACCAGCCGAACACAATCATGAGTACGCCGGCAAACCAATTACCGGGGAGGATAATTGCTATAATACCGGCAGCGATGAACAGGAAACCTATGACTCGCCCGGTCATGGTGGCAATTCTCGTTGCCCGGCTGTAATCCTTCATTGTAAGCTGCAGGATGACTCGTAGAACTCTGCCTCCATCTAGGGGAAAAGCCGGAATAAGGTTAAACAGAGCTATCATAAAGTTGAAAAAGAATAGCAGTTGCATGAATTCACCAGGCATAGAGGTTGTAATACCGGCTAGAGTGTACGAGAGTGCGTAAAATATGCCGGCTATCACAAAGCTGGCCAATAGGCCGGTTACAGACACTAGTATCTCGGGAATCGGCCGGGTGTCCTGTTCAGTTATCCGAGGTGTCCCACCGAATACGTAGAGGGTGGTGCTCTTTACAGGCATCCCTAGCTTGATAGCTACGGCATTTTGGGCTAGGGCACGGGCAAACATGGAGGCGAGAAAAAGGAAGCTAGCAGCTATCCCGTGTGTTATGTTCAGCCATAGCGGGTAGAATCCGTAGAATTGCTGCGCCAGTACTGCTGTTATTAGAATTAGGGCAGGTAACCAGGTGTAGTGCAAACGAACTGGAATTCCAAAGACCTCGCCCAGATTTATATAACGCGGCATGCTGTCTCCTTAAGGTGCATTCCATAGTATAAATGCTGCGGACAAACTAGGCAAGGTATACGGCAGGTTTGACAGCAATTGCTTTGCCACGGTATAAATAGGGAGTCCGACAAATATCGTCAATTCAATACGGAGCACAAGGAGGAAATACATGTGCGATACTATTGTTGCTCTCGGCTCGGCTACCAAAGATGGCGCCACTCTATTTGGCAAGAACAGTGACCGGGAACCTGACGAAGTTCAGAACATAAAAATTTACCCTCGCCAGAAGCATAAAAAGGGTGAAAAGGTAAAATGCACCTATCTGACCATACCGCAAGTTTCTGAAACTGCCAGGGTAATGCTCTGTCAGCCGTTCTGGATGTTCGGAGCTGAGATGGGCGCCAACGAGTATGGCGTGGCTATAGGCAATGAAGCTCTGTTCACGAGAGAGAAACCAGCCCCCACCGGGCTTACGGGCATGGATTTATTGCGCTTGGCTCTGGAACGAAGCCGAACTGCCAAACAGGCGTTGGAGACCATAATTGAGCTATTGGAGAAATATGGGCAAGGCGGCAACTGTGGCTACCGACAAAATTTGCCCTACATGAACAGCTTTCTGATTGCAGGCCATCAAGAGGCCTACGTACTGGAAACGGTAAAATCATGGTGGGCATGGAAACGGGTCAAAGATTTCTGGAGCATATCGAATATAATTTCTCTGGAGGAGGAATTTGATGCCTGCTCACCCGGATTACTCGAGAACGCTGTTAAGAAAGGCTATTGCAAAAGCGAAGCTGACTTTAATTTCCGCAAATGCTATTCCGACAAAATAATAACGTGGGGTGCCAAGGGAGCACCGCGTCAGGCACGTTCCCGTGAAATGCTTTTACAGAAGAAAGGTGTGCTGACCACGGCGGATTTTATGGCTCTTCTCCGTGACCACGGAGGTCATGTTGGTTGGACTCCAGATAAGTCCGGCGGGACTATTTGCATGCATGCAGCCGATAAACTGATACGTCGCAGTCAGTCAGTGTGTTCTATGGTGGCGAAGTTAGGGAAGAAAGCGCAATTCTACTACACCACTGGTGCTGCCGATCCATGTATGAGCCCTTATTATCCGGTTTTCTTTCCTGATACGTTGAATCCTACCGGTTATCTGGATGGGGAGGCAAGTTATGATGCGAAGTCTTTTTGGTGGGAATGCGAAAAGCTGCATCGCCAGGCATTGTGGCATTTCACCGCTGCCCTGAATGCTATTCAGCCCCAGATAAAAAAGTATGAAAAGGAGATGATTTCTTCGGTGGAAAACGGTCGGCTACCGCTGAATCAGGACAATGTCGATAAATACTTTGCCAAAGCCAGGGCTATGGTCAGAAATTGGGGTGCCAAGCTGGATAGGCTGCCGGTGACAAAACCGAGGTGGCTGTTCCGACGCTATTGGCGGAGTTACAATAAGCTCAATGGATTATAAGTGGAAGAGATTAGAGAAATAAACAAAGAGCGCGACCTTAAGAGCAGTGTAGAAGTGATACGGAACTCGTTTAAGACCGTGGCACTTGAATTTGGGCTGAATGAGCGCAATTGTCCTACTCATCCCTCTTTTGTGGCTTTGGATAAATTGTTGGAACTGAAGAAGAAGGCAAGGCTGTTTGGGCTGTTTTTGAATAGTGTGCAGGTTGGTTTTGTGGCCGTGGAAAAGGCCGATGATGCGCTTTACTACATGGATAAACTGGCTGTGCTTCCGGAATATAGGCACAGAGGCTATGGGAGGAAGTTGGTGGGATTCGTTTTGGGCGAAGTTAAAAAACACAAAGGTGAAAAAGTCGCCTTGGGGATGATAGATGAGAGCGCAGTTTTAAAGAACTGGTACCAGCAACTTGGTTTCAAAAAAGTCGGAACAAAGAATTTTGAGCATTTACCCTTCACTGTATGCTTTATGGAAAAGAGCCTATTGCCCTAGCAAGTACAGCATCACGTCGCTGACATTGGTTCCGGTGTTGCCGGTTATGATGAGTGAGCCACCGATTTTCTTAAATAGCGTGTGGCTATCGAACCTGTCGATGTATGCTTTTACGTCTATGCCACGTGAAGTAGCGCTTAGCAGAGTGTTGTTATCCACCATAGCTCCGGCCACATCAGGCAGGTAATCGGAGCCATCTGTACCCACACTGGCTGCTACCCAATAGCCAGGATATGATTTCATTGCCAGCATCGATACAGCAGCATAGTGCTGATTTCTGCCACCTTTGCCGGCATTCTCCGGTAACTTCGGCGTGGTTTCACCACCAATCAGAATGGCATTGTAGCCCTGATATTTACCTTCAAGGATTTCCCCGGCTCTCATATAGGCTGCCTCAGCGGTATCACCTTTCTGCTCTACTGTGACAATAAGAGGTGTAAAATCCAGTTCTGCAGCCTTCTGTGCCATGGCTTCTAGGGCCAGATGGTTATTGCCGATTATGTGATTATGGCAGTTGGTTAGTCTCTTTGGTGTCTCTGGCACCTCGCCGCAGCAGCCCCTTTTCAAGTATGAGAGGACGCTTTGTGGAACACTGGCCGTCAAGTCGTATTTTTCGAGCACGCTGTAAGCGTCCTGAAAGGTTGAACAATCTGGATATGTTGGTCCAGAGGCGATGGTATCAAGGTCGTCTCCGATAACATCGGATATTATCAACGAAACCACTTTTGTTGGTGAATAGAACTCCCCCAACCGGCCACCCTTTGTTCTAGACAAATGCTTTCTTACCGCATTGATTTCATGTATTTCAGCGCCGCACTTCAATAGTAATTCAGTCGTTTTTTGCTTATCTTCAAGGCTTATGCCGTCAACAGGACAGGGCATTAGAGCCGAACCACCGCCGGAAATCAAACATATGACCAGGTCATTGGCATTTATGGAGTACTTGTCTTTTAAAGCCAGCATCTGCTTCATGCCGTTAAAGCCTCTCTTGTCCGGGAGGGGGTGACCGGCTTTTATTATCTTTATCCTCTTCGTTCTGTAACCTCCCCCCTTACAATTGACGATGCCGGTGACGATATTCTTTGCGCCTATAGTGTTTTCCAGTGCTTCTGCCATGAGCCCTGATGCTTTGCCGCCGCCGATAACTAAAATCCTACTCTTGGCGGTATTATATGCGGTGTCTTTCACCTTTAGTGACACGCCTTCTGGATTATAGCTTACGGCTGATTTCATGATAGTTCTGGCCAGAACACGCTCTATGCCAGCCTCGATGATTTTCAGAGCCTGGCGCCTTAATTTGGTTGTGGTCAGCTCATCCCAGTTCTTTACCATCACTTTAACCTATAGAGCAAAAACAGAAAGAGCCTTTTCTGGACCTTAAGTATACGCTGTTCAGTCGGAAAAATTAACAATTTGCGGGCACAGACCTTTAAACCTGTCCGGAACAATCTGTCCTTCTGAGCGAAGCGAACACTCGCTGCACAGATATTGACCTGGAGGATAGTTTGTACTAAAATAGATAGTAGTGCAAGGCATAGCAGTACAAGGCTTGGAAGGAGACTAAGTTGGCTTATGTTCAGCAGCTGCTAAAAGGGCTTATTGACCCCATCATTCTTTCTGTCATCGACCGACTGCCTATGTACGGTTACCAGATCGTCAAGGAATTAGAACGGATAACCGGAGGATACCTTAAACTGAAAAGCGGCACGATTTATCCCTCACTCCTCAGATTGGAGAAGAACGGACTGGTCATGTCCAAGTGGAAACAGGTTACTGAAGGGCGGGGAAGAAGGTATTATCAGATAACGGGGAAGGGACGTCAGTTCCTGGCCAACCGTTCAGATGAATGGCGCGATTTCTGTACCGTGGTTACTAAGCTTATGCAAGGGGCTGATCATGAAAATATGGTCTTGCGCTGGGTGAGACGGCCTCGGCCGACTAGAAATTGAATACCTTTAACTGGAAGGGTGAGAGACAATGGCAGTGAAGGTTGTTACTGACAGTACCTCTGACTTGACGCCTGAGACGGCTGATGAGCTGGGAATCACGGTAGTGCCGCTGAACGTTCATTTTGGCACTGAGGCCTATCGGGATGGCATTGACCTGACGACCGAGGATTTCTACCTTAAGCTGTCGCATTGCAGGGATTTACCGACAACCTCAGCTCCTGCCCCGGGAACTTTCGCTGAGGTCTATGACAAACTGGCCAAAGAAACAGATGAAATCCTGGCTATTACTATTTCCTCGAAGCTCAGTGCTACCTATAAAGCGGCGATTGATGGTAAAGAGCTGAGGAAGAGTAAAGCTCGGCTTGAGATAATCGATTCTCTATCGGCGATTGCCGGGTTGGGGCTAATTGTCATATCGGCGGCCAAGGCAGCTAAGGCGGGTGCTAGTTTTGATGAGGTGATTGATGCTGTCTGTAGCAGCATGAATCGGGTGGACTTTCGCATGGCTTTTGACACGTTGGAGTATTTGAGAAGGGGTGGGCGTATTGGTACTGCGCAGGCATTTCTGGGCTCGGCGCTGAAAGTGAATCCCATCCTCACCATAAGAGGCGGTCTTACTGAAGGGGTTGCCAGAGTTCGCTGCAGGGCCAAGGCGATTGACTATCTATGTAACTTTGCTATGAGTTTCCCCGATATTGAAGAGATAGCTATAGAAGATGCTACCACGCCGGAGGAAGCTGAGATTTTGGCCGAGCGGCTTTGTTTCAGATTTGTCACTGAGCGCATCTACTGGATGAAGGTAAGCCCGGTTATAGGCACTCATGTTGGCCCGCATGTCCTCGGGGTAGGCGTGCTGCCGAAGCAGTAAACATCAAATCAGCCCGTGTCGTGCCTTATCCCGGAATTCGCCAATCTCGATTGACTCCTCTTTACCCGCCACCATAGCCACACGAGGAACATCAATGTGGCCAATCCCACTAGAGTCATGCCGGCTGGGTTGTCTTTGCGGCTGGCATCGAACTCCTGTATCGGAGTGAGTAGGATAAAAAAGCTTAGAGGGCCAGCGGCCAGCGCTAGTTGGTGCATCCCTGTCCATGCCGCTCCGTTGCCGGACATCCACATCATTCCCCAGATAATCAGAGCTACTAAGCCGAGGCCAGTTAGTATGGTAAGGCAGGGGGGCAACGTTGTGTGTGGAAGCCCCCAGAATACTATGAAGAATGCGATGGTTCCCAAGAAGCCGGTAAGCCAGAACCAAAAAGGATGCCTTTGACTTATGACCTTAGGGGCAAAGGGCTGGCTGGGCAGGCGCCAGGCGAGGAGAACTAATGCTGCAACGATTACCAACATTAGAATATAATGAGCGGTGGGTGGTCTATATGCTGTCAGAAAGAAGTAGCCAAGTGTAACATCTGCCGCCAAAATGATTGGAAGGATAATAAAACCCTTCCGCCCCACCCACGCCTCGTTGCGCCTGTTGAAAAATATCAGCTCTGCCAACAGGATGGGGATCACGATGCTAATAAAAGTATGATAGAGTGTCACCTGAACGCTCCACACCCAGTTAACGCCTGCCCATCGTCCGTAAGAGCCGAGGATGCCAA
This sequence comes from Chloroflexota bacterium, assembly GCA_016875875.1. Lineage (NCBI taxonomy): Bacteria > Bacillati > Chloroflexota > Chloroflexota bacterium. The sequence continues at coordinate 119,477 of VGOP01000002.1, forward strand.
GGTCAACCCAGTTGGGGTCGAAGAAGCTCTTGACCATCAGGCCTTCTTCGACGATGCCGTAGGCAGCACCTAGGGCGAGCAGGCTAGCCCAACCCTTTCGCCAGTGAATTGTCAGTTCACGGGCTAAGATGGCTCCGCTGCCGTAGAGGGTAGTCAAAAGCGCAAATCCGACGGGACTAAAGAATTCAACCGGGGGAGCTGACCCCGAAAGCAGCTCCGCTATCGCCGGAGCCAGGAAGAAAAGTATCACCGCTGGCAACAATTTTTTCACTCTACTGCCTCTGATCGGCCCCAGCTAAACCATTGATGGTGTTAATGAGTAAGGTAAACTCTCGGGCGTATTCGTCTCTGTCTAGGCGGTCAAGGTAACTCAGGCTCTTATCTTTTTTTCTCAGTAGTGTCAGTATATCTTCAGGACTTTTCCCGGCTTTGGTTGCAGCGCTAACAATCTTGTGCCAGTCGATGAGTTTTTGCCTATGAGACTTCAATCTTTCGCCCCCGCTGTCATAGCAGCCGAAGTGACCATAGCACAGCTTTTGAGGTTCAAGAGCGATGAGCTTACCTATGGAAGACAGGTTCTCTTCCAGTTTGAAGGGTGGTGGTGTTGTCGGTCTGACAATGCCCTCAATACAGACCCCAGCCGCTTCACCAGCTATTAACACCCCATTTGCCCTATCGAAAATGCTTAAGTGGTGAGGGGCATGTCCGGGTGTAAGATATATCTCCAGCGTCAGACCTCGGCCTAAGTCGAGCTTCATTTGGTCTGTGGCGACGATAATCCTGTGCTCAGGTACTGGCTCAATCTCACCGTATTCAATCGCGGTCTCACCCAAGGTTTTGAGGCTAGCCTGCCACAGTATTTTGGGGTCAACCAGATGTGGGATGGCTCGACTATGAGCCAGGACTTTAGCCTTGCTCATTTCTCTTAGTGCTGTTCCGGCTCCGCCGGCATGGTCCATGTGGATATGTGTCAGTATGATGTAATCTATTTCACTGGGGCTAAGATTGAGTTCTGCTAAGGCGTGGAGCAAATTAGGTATGGCTGCTTTCGGCCCGACATCGATGATGGCATTTTTTTCACCGCAGAACAGATAGGCTCCTATGAATTTCCCGTATCCCGGTATCGGCGGCTGGAGATTTAGTAACTTGAGATTGGGCGTGATAGTGTGTATTTCCATTTAAGTTCTCTTCGTTTCCAGCAACTGTATATTCTCAGTGTTTGTTACCTATATTCTATGAGGGACTCATGGCAGCTTTGAGCTTTTGGATGAATTCCTGCCGTTTCCGCTCATTGCTGATTATCTGTAGCTTGAGCTTTTTACAGGTCTGCGGGCAGTCCTTGTAGGTAATACCGAGTATTTGATGGATAGCCTCATCGTTTTGTTTTCTGTTGTTAGAAGTGACCTGAATGCCAGCCTCGTCGAAGATTTCCTTAAGATGACGAAAATAGCAAGACATAGAATATTACATCCCTTCCAGAAGGCGACTCTGCGCTTAAATCCTAACACGTTAAAGCCAGGCATCTCAAGCTTTTGTGAATTACTGTCGGGAGTTGCCCTGTTTTATTCACAAATGTAGGGACAGACCTGAAGGTCTGTCCCTACATTATGGTTCTTGTTGACCGGACAAGTCGGTGGTGTTAGAATCTGAAATATAGTGGAACCTGCCTTAATTTACGGCTGCGATGCCCCGATTCTGGCATCGTCATTTTGAGTCTAGTAAGAATGAAAATGGGAAAAGTGGTACAAGACAATGCTGTCATGATAATCAGGCTGGAGCTTGGCCCCTTTGGCACGAATGCCTATATAGTAGTATGTCAGGCAACCAGGGACAGCGTAGTGGTGGATGTACCTGGCGAAGCTGATGAGATTTTAAGACAACTGGCAAATACCAATCCCGAATATATCCTGATAACCCATAATCATTTTGACCACATCGTGGCACTTGATGAGTTAAAGACTAAGCTCAAGGTTCCCGTAGCAGTTCATCCTCTAGATGCTGGCGGGCTGCCGTCTAGTCCGGATATCGAGCTTAATGACGGCGACACCATAGAAGTAGGCAAGCTTAAAATCAAAGTATTACACACGCCAGGGCATACACCGGGAAGCCTGTGCTTTTTAAGAGGCAGATATTTGATATCTGGAGATACCATTTTCCCCGGTGGTCCGGGTAAAACTGGGACACCGGCTGGCTTCAAGCAGATACTGAAGTCTATAGAAAGCAAGCTCTTTGTCTTAGCTGATGATACTGAAGTATATCCCGGCCATGGTGAGGCCACCGTATTAGGTAAGGAAAAGAAAGAATTTGCTATCTTCTCTTCGAAGCCGCATGACGCTAACCTGTGCGGTGATGTTCTCTGGCTATCGTCATAGATGGTCTACCACCATATCTCGACGCGGTAAAAAGTCTCCGCCAGCTTGAACCCTTTCCCTTCAGCAAATTTTTCGTATCTTTGTCTGAGGAAATCGTCCCATTCGCCAGTGAAGTGACCCACCTGGCTGTGGTGACAGTGCAAGGCTGTCATCTTTGTTTCAAAGGTGTCGGTAATATCGCTGAAGTAATTCGGTTCTTCGGCACCCCAGAAAAGAACCTCTTTAACTTTGTGAGGCTCGAGCCCTTGTTCAAGTAGGTCAGGATAAGCCCAGCGGTCTCGGGCGTAGGGGAAGAGAGCATCCAGCACAACTTGACCGGTGATGCGGTGGTCACGGTGCCAGATGTAACGTCGGTAGGGGTCGCTGGTAGCTACGATTTCTGGCCGATGGGTTCTGATTAAGCGGACAATTTCTTTCCGAAATTCTGGCGTGTCCTCCAAAGTTTGGTCTTCATGTCGCAGGAATATGACCTCCTTTACCCCGAGCAGCTTGGCGGCGGCTAGCTGTTCCTGCTCGCGAATTTCTGCCAATTTCTCAGGCTTCATCTCAGGGTCGTTGCTGCCCTTGTTGCCGTTGGTGCATACCACGTATATGACCTTTTTGCCCTCACGCGTCCATTTAGCCACAGTTCCGGCGATACCGTATTCGGCGTCGTCGGCATGAGATGAAATCACCATTGCGTAAAGATTCTTCGTCATGTTTCGAGCCTCCAGGGCAAAGGTGCTTGCATGAAATTGTATGATACTACCTGCCTTGATACAATTGCAATGCTGAGAGAATATTGTTTTCCTGTCATTGCGAGCCAAGCGTGGTAATCTCGGTGGTGGGGGAGGGGAAAGAGCTGAAGAATGGGCCATAAATTAACTGTCAGGAATTGCCATCCGCAGGACCCAAGGGATGCTGCCGCCTACGAGCAACTCAAAGAGGGTGCGGTTTTTGCTCACCTGTTGAGCCGGCCTGATTATCGTGTAGAGGAGAACCTTTTCTTCGTTGAGATGGCTGGGGTAATCGTCGGCTTTGTTAATGTCCTGCCGGAGCTTGGCATCGGGCGAGTAATCTTCGAGTGCGGTGTCAGCTCCTCATATAAGTCAGAAGTTGTACTTAAAGAGCTTTTTGACCGCGCCATGAAGCGCGCCAGAGAGTTGGGGGCAAAAGTCGCTCACGTGAGTATTCCTGCGACTCAGTCAATGCAGGCGCAACTCTTGTCAAATCTGGGATTTAAGGTAGTTCGACGCTTCTATGAGCTGAGGTTGGATGTTTTCAGTGTAAATCTCGAGGCTGTTGAACAGTCAGACATGGAATCTCGGCATCTTAAAGTCGGTGAGGAGGCGCTGTTCGCCTGGATTGAAAATCGCTGCTTTATAGACACCTGGGGTTTCAATCCGAATACTGCTGAATACATAGGCTGGGAACTAAGCACCAGAGGTGACTGCACTGACGATGTGATTTTAGCTTTAAGCGAAGGTAAGCCAATCGGCTATTGCTGGAATGAGGCAGAATGCGGTCGGGATTCAGCTACAGGCAAGAAGAAGGGGCGGATTTATATGCTGGGTGTGGACACCGACTGTCGAGGCAAAGGCCTGGGCAAAGAGCTGCTCCGGGCAGGGCTGTTACATCTTAGAGGCAAAGGTCGGGAGCTTATAGACATAACCGTAGACAGCCAGAACATTGTAGCCGTTACACTTTACCGTTCCCTGGGTTTTCAGCTATATGGAGAAACGATGTGGTATGAGAAAGTCGTACCCTAGCCCGTTTTACTACCTCAGAAGTGACAAAATGGCGCTCCATGTCATGCGTCGGATTAGCATTGCACAAAACTGACTTTTGTTTAGTGCGTAGCAATCGAGATTGTAGGTTGACAGAATCAGACCGTCGTTATAAATTAAAGGACACGAGAGCCCAGTCGCCTATTTTGTATGACTGCGAGCCAAATGGAGGCCGCATGAAGTATTATTGGTTAGTTATTGTAGTCATCCTTAGTGTGGTCTTGGTTTCAGGCTCGTGCACTGGAGTATCTGGACCAACCTCCACGCCGGCGCCCGCTACTCCAGAAGCACCTACACCTACACTTGATACCACGCCTCCACCCCCAATTGCTGGCCTTATTGCCATTGATGCCTATGATGGAAGAGTAAACCTGTGGTGGGAGAAAAGCACTGCTGAAGACTTCGACCACTACAACGTATATGCAAGCGAATCAGAGGTAAAGGATTCTGCTGGTCTTACGCCTATTCACCAGATACGAGATATCCTAGCTACCAACTATCAGGCAACCGGACTTAGAGATGGGACCAGGTATTACTTTGCGGTAACCGCGGTAGATAAAAACGGCAACGAAAACAGGCAAGTAAGTAGTCCAAGCATAACACCCATGCCGATGCCAACAGGAACCACAGATCCGGACTTGCAGGTGGATGTTTATCAGTCTGATAAAGTGTGGGCTGGCACCACTTTATTGCCAGACAACCACAATCCTCAAAAGCCAAGGATAATAGAAGTAAACATGCGAGGTGAGATAGTTTGGGAATACCTAGTTCCGCAGGACTTAAGGCAGTACACTAATCCGGGTTTTGATGTGGAATTGCTACCGAATAATAACATCTTGTTCGTATTGCCTCGTAGGGGAGTGTATGAGATTGACCGTAAGGGTAGAATTGTCTGGTCATACCTAACTAATAAAATATCCCATGATGCGGACCGTCTGCCAAATGGCAACACGATTTTTGCATTTGGTGCTTCTGATCAAAAGAATGATGCCCAGATAATCGAGGTAAATCAAAAGGGTGAGGTTGTTTGGTCTTGGTATGCCAAAGACCATTTTGACAAATCCCCGTACGCCAGTATCTATGATGAGGGCTGGACTCACACTAATGCAGTGACTAGGCTGCCTGATGGCAACACGCTAATTAGCCCGAGGAATTTCAACTTCGTTGTTGAGGTCGACCCTCAGGGCTCAGTTGTTAGTACTATTGGGGAAGGCGTTTTTGAAACTCAACACGATCCGCAAGTTCTTTCTAATGGCAATATATTGGTGGCGAATCAGGGAAGACCTCCTGCGGGATTTCATCAGGCAGTGGAAATTGATCCAAAGACAGGCAAGACTGTCTGGAAATCCCCTGGGTTTGAAAAGTGGGCGTTGCCGGTTAGAGACGCCAACAGATTGCCCAACGGCAATACCTTGATTACTGGGTCTACAAAGATAGTTGAAGTTACCCCTGATGGAAATATTGTTTGGCAACTCACGCAAAAAGGTATAACGTTCGATGTTTCCACAGAACAGGGAAGGAAAGACGCGTCAGGATTGGGATTCTACAAGGCTGATAGGATTAGCTCACAAAGGTGACCGGCAGTATACCAACACATAACACGCTAGGTGTGCCAGAGTCATTACGCACCAACTGAACAATTACTCAAAAGGTGCAATTCTGCAAGGCTTGAGGAGCGGTATAATTGTTGGGGGCAGGTCAGTATCTTACATTTTTGAATCCTCAGGTCCTGTTTAGATTATTAATAGCAAGCTTGCGATTGTGATTAGTAGCCTCTTCACGATTTGACCAGCATCCTCAGGCCAAGTACACCCAAGATAATCCCAATCACTCTACACACTGGGGAAGAAAGCAGCATCACCGACAACCATTCAAGCTCTATTGTGGGCAAATTCCAACCGGCTAATGAAGCCCATATCAGTACCGCTATAGCTAGGTCACTTATCGCTCCTAAGCTAGAAACACATAGCGCCCCTACTAGCCATTTTTTGCCTTTGTTCATCCCCATAATGGTGATAGCCTCTTCACGATTTAACCAGCATTTTCATTCCAACCGCAGCCAGAACAATCCCAGCTACTGTACATACCGCGGAACAAACAAAAGCCATCGCTACCCACACCCATGTTGAAACTAAGGCAAAGCCGGTTAGGTAAATATGCAATACAAAGAATATGATAGAACCCAAACTAATTATCAACCCCAGACCAAGAACGTATAGCGCTCCTATTAGCAATTTTATACTTCTGTTCATACGTTCAATAATAACCGTGTCTATCAAATTAAGTCAAAAGTCCGCCTTAAATCTAATCACAGCTTGATGTTTACATTCCCACAAGCATTAGCGCTGATTCTAACTCGTCCTTGCTCACCAATTGCCAAAAAGGCTACTAACAACCTCTCAGAAAGACAGAAAGATTAGGCGTGCTTTACAATTTTAGCGTTTTGTTGGATCACACAATTGTCCATTCTGTTACCACTGGTCAAAGCTCATAGCTCTATCCTGGGAAGAGGTGGATGAGTCGCTTTCCAATTCTCAAACCAGGCTTGGTCCATCCTAATGCAGTTGATAATCCGAGTACGGCTCTGAGTGAAGAAGCTATATACTTTTTGGTTCTCTCTATGAACCTTGTGAATTAACTCTGTCAGCTCGCTATGTTGTAGGCCACCTCGCTTCCACTGCTGGAATGCGTCATAGAGAGGATCCAGGATAGAATGCATCTGCATATCGTAGTAGGCATCGATCAACGCTTGCTGATATTCCCGTAATGCTCTTTTCTGTTGCCTCATCATTGCCCCTTTCCAATACGATTTATTGCCAAAGTCGCCTCATAACTCTATTTTAATACCTTATTAGGTGCACATTAAAGATGCACAGAACCGACTGCTGGAGCGAGTATTGAATAAGACGGAATAACCTGATATTCTAACTGATGCTTTGCCAAGTATACGGTCATTGACAATAGCTTGGCAATAGAAGAATGAGTTCATGCTGAAACTATATCGAGTGGCGCCACATGAGTGGGAGTTTGTCTACCCAGATATACATGACGATTTGATGGACGAGTTCTACAGGGGATGTGAGTCATACGAGAATGGCAGTCTCGACCAAGCTGAGAAAGTCTTCCAAACCGTACTTGCTCAGATGCCTGACCATTTAGATGCGATTCATCATTTAGCCCTAGTTCTATCAGAACGAAATCTAATCGATGAAGCTAACAAGCTTTGGGATCAGGCTGTTCGTATTGGTCGCAAGGCATTCCCCAAAGACTTCAAGGCAGGCAAAGATCGCCTCGAATGGGGATGGCTGGAAAACAGACCATTTTTGCGATGCCTCCATGGATTGGCTTTGGCCAGATACTATGAGGGGGAAACGGAAGAGGCTGTGAGATTATTTCGAGAATTGCTATCCTTGAATCCCAATGATAATCAAGGGGTTCGAGCCATGGCCGAAGAGGCATTGTTCAAGCTGGGCAGATTTCAAGATGCCCTCAAAGTTACCAAGCAGTACCCAGATGATGTAATGCCTGAGACCCTCTATGGACGAGCGCTGGCTCTTTTTAAGCTGGGACGCCAGCCAGAAGCAACTGCAGCACTTCGTGAGGCTATTGAGTATCTACCGTTGGTGGGAATGGAACTCTTGAAGACCAAGCATCACTTACCTAAATCAGCAAGGCCTGGTGAAGTCACTGTGGGAGGTGCTGATGAGGCTTACTATTATTGGGAGCACTGGGGGCAATTCTGGAAAGAAGATACCGCATCTCTCGAGTGGTTGAGAGAAGTGGTTGGACAGGTTGGAAAGCCCCATCGGGCTAAAGGCCGATAGCATCATTGGTGACTGCAGCAGTGATTTTGTCTGAGTACTGAACGATTGCCTGTTTTGTTTAATCGCCTAGCAGCCTGTCGTATTCCTGTAGTATCCTGTCGGCGATGGTTGCCCAGCTGAATTCGGTCATCTTGTTTCGCCTTGTTGTGACATGCTGGTCTTTGTCTTCTTGCCGGCAAAGCAGCGCTGATATTTCGTTGGCCAGATTGTGGGGGGAGTTATCTTTGACTATGCGCCCCATTTCGCCGTGGCGGATGATATGTCTCATACCACCTATATTGTTGGCTACTATGGGCGTGCCACAGGCAAGCGATTCCATGGCGACCATGCCGAAGCTTTCATAGTAGGAAGGTATGGCGCAGATGTCGGCAGCGCTGTAGAAAAGCGGCAGCTTGTCTTGAGCTACAGAGCCGACAAAGCTAACCCGGTCTTGGATGTGCAGGTCTTTTGCAGCCTGCTGCAGCAACTGCACCTGCCCCTGACTGTGCTCATCGCCACCAACTATCATCAGCAACGGAGGCTTCTCGCCTTCTATGTAAGTCAATGCTGCTAATAGCTGTTCCAGTCCTTTCAGAGGGTCTATTCTGCCGACAAAGAGTATGACCTTTTGATGGTCTAAGCCCAGTTCCTTCCGGGCTGTCTCCTTATCTACAGGCTTGAACAGGTCCAAATTGACGCCGCAGGGGATGATGGCAATCTTTTCGGGAGAAGCGCCATAATGCTTTATAAGCTCTTCCTTTTCTTTTGCCGTGGAGGCGATAATGCGGTGGCAGCTACCTATCACCTCTCGCTCGCTTTCTATCCGCAGTTCGGGCTCATGTTCGCCGATGCCGATGCTGTTCTTGACGGCACCAAGTGTGTGGAACATCACGGCATGAGGGACATGCCACAGGGCTTGTAATTGTTTGCCTATCAGACCTGATAGCCAGTAGTGGCTGTGTATCAGGTCATATTCCATCTGGTTATACTTTCTGAAATCTTCCGCGCCGTAGGCAAGCCTTTGAATATGATCATAGATGGCTAATTTAGGCATGTCTTCGTTAACGCCGGTTTCAAGATGGATAATCCTGACGTTTTGCCCCAGGTTTATTGGCGGACCATGCTGTGGTTGATGAGCCATGGTATATATGTCTATGGTATGTCCTCTTTTAGCCAGCTCTCGCGCCATCTCTCGAATGTAAACGTTCATCCCGCCGGTATCCCTGCCTCCCAGCACGCCCAGAGGACAGCTATGAATGCTAATCATGGCTATGTTGAGTCGTTCTATCATGCCATCGTTCCTATGCTGCATAACTCAATGAGCACTTGTATAGTGACAGCTCCTGTCCACCGAGATGATATTTGTAGGCTTCGCCGCCTTTCAGGAAGTCAAAGCGTTTTTTGTTCCTCTCGATGCTGTCCTTGATACACAGTGCCTTTGAAATCACTCCCACACTCAACCATCCATAGTCCGGCTCATAGCCGCTGTTGTACAGGTATACCGTATCCTTATAGTCAAAGCACATGGTAGCGGCTACGGGTTTTTTATCGAGCTCCAGCATATTTAACCTTAGCAATCCCTGCCCTGCCATGGCATTTGCCACCGCCCTGAAGAACGAATCCATTTCGGGAGTCAAGAAAACTGCTTTATCCTGGCGGCTATCTCGAAACAGCCGCAGAAAGATGTCAATATCATGTCGATTGGCATCTGTGCTGTGACGGTAGTTCAGTTCGCCTTCTTCGTCAAGTCTCCTGAGCTTACGCTTCAACTCGTGACGCTGTTTGCCTGAGAGCAATTGGAGATAGTCCTCCCAGGTGGCGGGCAAATCGAGTTCCACAGAAACATCTGCTTGGGAGCATGAGACCTGCCATGCTTGCCTTGGGGCAACTTTTACCAGACTTTTGATTACCGTGGAATCAGGCCTCAAAGGTGCCAGGTCTAAGCGGACAATTCCTTTGGCTTTCAGTGTATCCAGTAGCTCGCCAAAGAAGCTCTCCTCTTTGCTGGGCTTCACAACGAAGTCCAGATAATCGCAGACGTCGCTGCTGCCGATAAAGGAAGCGATATAGCCATTTACGAGAAGCGGGGCGATTCCTGTGACTTTTCCCTGTTGTCTGACGGCGCCCAGATATAGATTAGCGCCAGAGCCGAACTGCTGCCACCAGGTTTTTGACCATTCAGGTGATGAGAAAAATGAGCCGGCTGGCGATTCGTCTTGAAGCTTTTTCCAGTCGGAGTATATGGAGTCAAAGCTCTCCAAATTGAATTGAAAGCTCATAAGCCTAAACCTGCTTATTATAGCCTGAGTAAATACAATTATGCCAATGTGCGAGTCTAAGACTCTGGCGTCATCGCGAGGAGCGTTAGCGACGTGGCGATCTCGGCTAAAGGTGGGCGTGGTCATTAGACAGAGATTGCCACGCTTCGCTCGCAATGACAGGAGTGAATGTAGGGACAGGTCTTTAGACCTGTCCGATGTGGAAAGGCGGACAGACCTGAAGGTCTGTCCCTACGACATGTATAGTATGCTTTGGACACAACACACTATTTTGTTGAAGGCGAGCTAAAGAATGTGCTAGATTAGGCGGGTTGCCCGCAGAAATAAAGGAGGATGCCAAAAATGACAAACAAGCAATTTCCGAAGCTTTTTGAGCCCGGCCGGATAGGGAGACTGGAGCTTAAGAACCGGCTGGTCATGCCGCCGATGGCGACGAATTATGCCTCAAAAGACGGGTCGGTGGCACAGCGGCAAATAGACTACTATGAGGAAAGGGCTAAGGGTGGTGTTGGTCTCGTCATCGTGGAGATTACCTGCGTGGATTCTCCGGTGGGCAAAGGTACGGTGAGGCAGATATGTATTGACGACGACCGGTTTATTCCCGACCTGAGCAGGTTGGCGGCAGCTATAAAGCAGCATGGAGCTAAGGCAGCGATACAAATCCATCATGCCGGGCGGCAGACCTCAGCCCGGTTCACTGGCCATCAGCCGGTAGCTCCATCGCCCATATCGGTGCCGGGAAGCGAACAGCCCCGAGAGCTGACATCAGAAGAGATAGCAGCGCTGGTGGCTAAATTCGCTGAGGCGGCGGAGCGGGCTAAGAAGGCAGGTTTCGATGGCGTTGAGATTCACGGTGCTCATGGTTATCTCATATCCGAGTTTCTGTCCCCACTATCCAATCACCGACAGGATGCTTATGGTGGCAGTATCGAAAACAGGGCTAGATTCCTGCTGGAGGTGATAGAGGCTATCAGGGAAAGAGTTGGCAGGGACTATCCCGTCTGGTGCCGCCTCAGCGCCATGGAAATAGGTGCGGAGGGGGGAATCACACTGGAAGAGACGCAGGTAGTAGCTCAACTGGCGGAGAAAGCTGGCGTTGATGCTATTCACGTATCGGCGCATACGGTTGGGCCGGCTCGGCGTCCGCCGCTGGCCCAGCCACCCTGTAGCTTCGTGCCGCTGGCTGAAGGCGTAAAGAAGGTTGTTTCAATCCCCGTCATCACTGTGGGCCGGATTCCACCTGAACTCGGTGAAGACGTTCTTGGTGATGGCAAGGCGGACTTTATCTCCATAGGCCGGCCGCTCCTGGCTGACCCTCACCTGCTGCAGAAGGTAGCGATGGGCAGAACGGAAGACATCCGGCCTTGTCTATATTGTCTGACCTGCCTTGACAGCATGAATTGGCGTAAGGAAGGTGTTTGCTGCGTGGTTAATCCGACTCTGGGCAGGGAACGGGAGTATGAGCTTAAGCCGACGGGAAGCCCTAAGAAGGTGGTTGTGGTGGGTGGTGGTCCAGGCGGGATGGAAGCAGCCAGAGTAGCTGCGTTAAGAGAGCATAAGGTGGCCTTATTCGATGAGGCTGATGAGTTAGGTGGTCAACTGTTGCTGGCGGCAAAGCCACCGTTCAAAGACACGATTGAAACGTTTCGAAAGTATCTGGTAGGGCAGATGACCAAGCTGGGCGTTGAGCTGCGGCTGCGGCAAAGGTTTAATGCGGACATGCTGAATGAGCTAAAGCCAGATGCTGTGGTACTGGCCACTGGTGTCAAACCGTTTATTCCACAGATACCCGGCATACAGAGCAAGAAAGTTATCCAGGCAAACGAAGTCCTTGCTGGCGCTGAGACTGGAGAGCGGGTGGCGGTGATAGGCGGTGAGCTGGTGGGCTGCGAGACGGCGTTGTATCTGGTTGAGCGGGGCAAGAAGGTCACCATCATGAGGCGAGGCCCAGAGCTAGCTACCAAGGTGCACCAGTTTATCAGGGAGCCTTTACTAGGCAGGCTAAAGTATAGAGGAGTTTCCATGCTAACCGGGGTTGAGTATGAGGAAATCACCGAAGCTGGCGTTGCTATCAGAACTGGCGCGGGTGAGAGAAAGGTAGTCGAAGCGGATACCGTGGTGCTGGCGGCAGGTGCCGTGCCTGACACCGAGCTCCTGTCTGTTTTGCAGGGTAGGGTTGCACAGGTCTTTTCGGTAGGTGACTGTGTCGAGCCGCGCGGCATAAGAGAGGCTGTGGAGGAAGGCTACCGTGCCGGGCTCGACATACGCTAAGAAATCCCAAGCACTAAGCACCAAATCCTAAACAATATCAAAATTCGAATTAACTAAATTCGAAACAGCCGATGTTTTGGTCATTCCACTTCGTGTCATTCTGAAGGAGCGGAGCGACTGAATAATCTCGGTAGGGAGGATACGATGAGATTCTTCGCTGCGCTCGGAATGACAGTGAGGGTTTCTCCTCTCCGAATTCGAAACGGCCGATGTTGTGGTAATTGGTATTAGTGGTTTTGAATTTGTTTGGAGTTTGGAATTTAGGATTTAGTATTTTGGCGGGCGAGGTTTCTGAGGAATTCGGCGCGGCGGGTCAAGGCTGCCAGAGACTTTACGGCGTTATCCGGCATGGTATAGGCTGGTATGCCTCGCCTAGTTGCCAGGAACATACCTTGACGCTGGTCAATGGAGTTGCCGGGAACGACGATTATCGGCTTCTTGGTCTGGTCACGGATGCTCTCCAGGCGTGACAGGAACCACTCATCATGTATAAAGGCATAGCAGATAGTCAGGCAGGAGTCCACTGCCGGAGCCATTATCTCCAGGCAGGTGGCGTAAATTGAAGATGCCTCGCTAAAGGGAGCCCACACCAGGTCTACGGGGTTTTTTAGGCTTGGGGAGGGTGGTATCTTGCCCTTGAGAAATTCGCGAAGCTTTTGCTGAACATCTTCGGGAAGAGGCGAGACATTGAGTCCTGCCTTGGCACAAGCATCTCCGCTGGCCACGGCGCCACCTCCGGCCTCAATCAGCAGGCCTACCTCCTTCCCTGTGGGCAGATAAGGGCAGCTGAAGGCCACGGCCAGGTCCATGAGTTCTTCCAGGCTCTGTGCCGAGACTATGCCTTTCTGCCGGCTGGCGGCCTCGAACAAGGCGTAATTACCGGCCAGAGAGCCGGTGTGGGAAGCAGCCGCCTTAGCGCCTAACTCTGAGCTGCCGCCCTTCCATATGATAATCGGTTTCTTAGGTGAGATTTCCCCTGCAAGCTTGAGGAAGCGTCCCGGTTGCTTTATGCCCTCAATGTAGGCGGCGAAGACCATAGTCTCTGGGTCGTTACCGAAATGCTCTAGGAAGTCCTCGATGTTAAGGTCGCTCTGGTTGCCGATGCTTATGATGCCGCTGAAGCGAAGTCCCCGCTCGCTGCCGAGGCGTGTCATATTCTCGCTTGCCCAGCCGCTCTGCCCGACGAAAGCCACGCCGCCAGGCTCCATGGGCACTGTGGCGTATGGTACGATGGTGTTGACGTTGCCCCGTGGCGAGAATATTCCCATGCAGTTGGGCCCGACTATTCTGACACCACCCCTGCGGGCAGCTTCTACCATCTGCCGTTCCAGTTCCTTGCCCTCAGCTCCCAGTTCGCTGAAGCCAACACTGTGGACGACGGCGAACTTGACACCTTTTTGAGCGCATTCTGTTATTGCTTGGGGTATACCCTGGGCAGGTATAGCCATTACCGCTAGGTCTATTTCTCCGGGGATATCAAGAACGCTGGGGTAGCTTTTAAGGGACATGATTTCCGATTCCTTGCGGTTTATGGGATAGATTATCCCCTTGTAGCCGTTCTTCAGCAGGCTGGAAATGAACATTCCGCCTGATTTCCATTCGTCCTGTGAGGCACCGACTATAGCTACGGATTTGGGCTGGAAAAGGCTTTTCAGGTCAGGGGCAATAGTTTTAGATGTCATCAGTTTTGTTAGCTTCGGACAGGTCTAAAGACCTGTCCCTACATCTTTTTTCTCTGTCATTGCGAGCGAAGCGTGGCAATCTCTGGGGCTGTTCCAGGGCTTATGCCCTTCACAATGACGTATAGACACATCTCCCTACACTCATTGGTGATACACACCAAACATGTAGCCCCGAGGCTTTAGCCTCGGGGGCCCGACCCTAAAGGGTCTGGGCTACATCTGTTTCCGATACATTTGCTTGGGCAGCGGTTGAAATTATATAACAGTAGCTCGGCAATGGAAAGATTAGGTAATAATCGAGCTCATTTTGGGGTTCGACATATTTTGAGGTGTGGCTAGTGCAGCGCGGTCTCTTATTCTGGGGCCTCTCATTAAGCCTGCAGGTTCTAGTTTTGAGTAGGATATACGAGCGGATTGCCCCTGTACCCTTTCGCGCAGGGCTTTCACGAGTTGAGGGTTATCCTGCAATTTGGCGATACTCGGATAAGCTCTAGGTAGTTGCCCATGTCTTCTTGGAGACAATTGATAGTTTATGGCCGTACCACGTACCATATTAACCCTGTAGCTGTAGTGGTCCTCGAAAGTATTTGTTAAGCGACGAAAGTTAGTAGGCCGCTGCGGTTTTGCGTTCTTTCTGGCATAGCTCAGTAGCCCAACGCCTATGACGGTGGTAACGGGCTCAGGCATGAAAATTAAAGCCAGGGCTATAGATTGTAGCCCTGCGTAGTATGTAGATTTCATGTTAACCTAGTTTTAGATATTTAAACCTATCTGTTTGTCTTTGTCAAACTCGCTCTTTAGCATACTGTTGTGCAACAATTTTTTCAATGCAGTGGCGAACCTTTAGGGTCGCATGGTCGAGGTTGAGAGCGAGGCTAAAGCCTCGCTACTACGCTTATTTCATTTTCTTCTGGAGCCAGGCGATTCGGTCTCTCACCGCTTTAACCGCTTCAGCATGATTGGTGCAGCGAGTCAAGTCGTTGGCCAGCTTGTCATCGCCGAATACGTCACGAACCCAGGTACTGAAGTCATTCTTAAGTGGAGTCACATGATGGCGATATGAATCTTCAGTCATATTAGCCAAGCACTCAGCTAATTGGTGTAAATTCTTTACAACACAGCCGTCATGGCAAAAGAAGCACTTGTCTCCGCTTGCGTCAGCCAAGACCCTAGCTGCATCCTGTTTTGTTTTCACAGCCACTGCCGTTGCCCCCCTTTCTTTGTGATTTCTGCCCCTTGACCTCAAAGCTGTTCTCTAGCTATAATCAAGGTGATTTTTGAATAATGAAACTTAATAGATGAATTGTGTTCAGCGCAATGTGAATGCGTTAGCAATCTAACTTAAGCTAGCATAATCTCTCTAGTTTTGTCAAAAACTCGCAGGAAATCGGTCAAATGGCCAAGTGGACTTTTATCACCAATCATGGTTTGGTTCTAGGCTATATTTCTCGAAAAAGGGTGGACAGGCAAAACAAATATCATATTAACGCCAATCTGCTCCTGCGTCATCCCATCAATGGCGACGTGTTGGTAGGGGATTTGCTCCAGCTATCGGCCTGAAAAAGTATTGCCCCCGCCAAAGAGCAAATGAAACTGCCTATAAGCATCCCCTGAACCACCACGGATAAATACCAAGGTAATGGAATCTCTAATTGAGCGAGCTGCCAGAGACCTGTTCAAAAGCAATTATGCTATTGCTTTAACTGGTGCTGGCATGTCAACCGAATCTGGTATACCGGATTTCCGCGGGCCAGATGGCATTTGGACCAAAGACCCCGAAGCGGAAAAAAGAGCTTATCAGACCTATGACAAGTTCCTCAGAAACCCTAAAGAATATTGGGAAGATATACTGGGCGGGCGAACCTTGCTTAGCAACCTTAAGGATGCCGAGCCGAACCCTGGTCATTATGCCCTTGTCGAACTGGAGGCAATTGGTATTCTGAAATCCGTGCTTACCCAGAACATTGACGGCTTGCATGAGAAAGCAGGCAGCAAGCGGGTTCTGGAATATCACGGCAGCGTTTTGAAACTTAGGTGCCTTTCCTGTGGCTCAAGATTTAAGCGTAACGAGTATGACCTGGAGGGACTGGCACAGGCCGGGGAATTGCCACCGCGATGTAACAAATGCAGCAGCCCGATAAAAGGTGATGTCGTTCACTTCAATGAGCCGATACCTTCAGACGTTGCCCACGAAAGCCTTGAAGAAGCCTGGAAATGCGACTTAATGCTAATCTGCGGGACTTCAGCGGTTGTCTATCCTTTTGCTCAGTTGCCTCGTATAGCCCGGCAGCGGCAGGTTGAACAAGAACGGAAGGCGGAATCAGGCCTCTATTTTGTGAAAAGCGAGTCGGCAACAACGATAATCGAAGTCAACGCCGAACCTACCCCGCTGACAGTCGAAGGGATTTCCGATTATTTAATTCAAGGCCGCACCGCTGAGATTCTACCCAAGCTTGTTGAGGCTGTGAAAAAACTGTCCCGGTGAGCTGTTACAGTACCAGTAAGAAAGATTTATTAACCGCGGCAATGTTAGTCAGAAGGTAGAAGACGGTACTGAACAATACGACGAAATGTTCAATACCAGGCTTTCCCGGAATGGCAAAGGTGTTTGGGTTTCGGACTGCGTACAAAAATTTATGACGGACATATCTTCTGACAACCGGGCGTGTTTTTGGCTCTGGCCAAAAAGAAAAGCCCCTCCCTGTTGTGGTGGGGAGGGGCTGATGAGACGGTAGACTAACTATTTCTTGACTGCCACGGCGGGTGTTTTGCTTGGCTTTGCCCTCTGCTTGCTTAGGGCCTCGCGGTCACCGCCGCTCATGCCAGCGATATGCTTCACCAGCTTTTTCCTGGACTCGATGTCATACTGGGTAGTTATGGCAATTTGCTCCATGATTGGTGAGCCGCCGCCATGGTAGCTACCCACATTGTGTATGCCGCCGGTCGCTGAGCATAGGACGTCGCCCAAGTATCGCCAGAACTGGGCCTGATCCTCTACTGGCATGTCCTTATTCCGCTTGGTATATTTCAGGAGCAGGTCTCTGGTCTCTGGATTCACGAAATCGTTCTCGTGGGGGAAGGTGGCTACTACACCGCCAGCGATGTCGCACAGAATCTCTGCTTCACGCCACACTGCCTCGCCTGTCAGGCAGCGTCCCACGTTGCAGTAAATTGAATTAGGGATGTAGGAGCCGGGGCCATAAGGTACGAATCCCACGCCCGGTATATAGACCTCCGGCTTTCCAAGGTCAGAAGCCGTGTATCCGGCGGCATAACCCAACTCGGTGGTCATTATGATCTCGGATAGCTTCTCCCGGACATGGGGCGTCTTATAAACGTTATTCACATCAGCGGCAAGGGCTGCGGTCCCTAATAGGATGTCGCCGATGGCCGGCTTACAGCCCGAATAGGAGTGGCGGTGGAACAAGGCGAAGAGCAGGGCGAGCACGCCGCCATGCTGCGATTCACCAGCGAGGAAGACCCTTTCCCAAGGCACAAAGCAGTCATCGAAGATCATGTAGGAATCTGTGGCCCCTGGCAAGAACCCGCGCTTGAAATGCTCCCTGGGTCTGAGGTTGTGGATGGTGACTACTTGCTTCAGCCCATCCCAGTCGCCCGGAATGGCGAAGGCAACGGCATAGTCTTTATCCTCTGGGCGCAAAGCTCGGGTGGGCACCACTAGTATCTCGTCGGCCACTGAGGCCTCGGAGATGTGCAGCTTGCAGCCGCTGACCACGATGCCATCGCCACGCCTCTCCTTGATCCGTACGTAGGCATCGGGGTTCGGCTGGTCGGCAGGTCTCAGCATCCTATCGCCCTTGACATCCGTCTGAGCGCAGCAGCCCACCAAGTCCTCGGTTTGGAAACGGGTGAGCCACTTCTTAAAGTTCTCATGGTATTGAGTGGCACCTTTGTTCACCTTGTCTGCTTCGTAGGACACGTTGTAGACGGCGTTAGTGGCGTCGATGCCCATGCACCGCTGGATGCAGCCGCCCACCTTCTGGCAGAGCATGCGGGTCATGTCCTGCTTATTATGCAGGTCGTCGGTGTTCTGATGGATATGGGTGAAGCGGCTTATCCTCTCACCGGTGAGATGAGAGATGGCTGTGCACAGGTCTTGGTTCTCCGGCTTGGCTGCTTCATCGAACGTGGTGCCGATGGTGTTTAGACAGTCCATCTGGCGCTCGTCTGTGCGGTCGATCAGCTCGCCGTCGAAATAGATGTTCCGCTTCATCTTGGCCAGGCCTTGAATATACTGCTCCTTTGTCCTCATTTTATCCTCCTTACTTAATGAATATCCCCATATTCAGGTTAGTAACTGGTGACTATAATGCTACCACTTTACGGCGAAAAAGTCACATTGGGTCACGTTGCCTCACATTGGTGGTTTCAAAAAACTTTGCACACAAAGATATTCAAGTTTGCTCGCTAAACTTAAGATTTCGTGTTAGAATTGGAATCCTTAGCGCATATTATTTTGGTGATCGATGTTATGTACCTTGGGAAATTATTCGCCCTCAATGCGGTACGAATCTACCTGGTTCCGCTGATCCTCGGCTAGTGAATATGCCTGGTGGCTCTAGGCCAGCACTTTTGGCTGCAATAGTCCCACAGATGCGGAGGTAAAATAATGGAAAATGGGAAATACCAGTTTGCCAGAACTTTGCGCTGCAAAAACCTTAATGTTCCGGGCACCTTGGGCAAATTAGCTACAGCCATCGGTAGAGTTGGAGTAGATATCGGCAATTTAACAACGGTGCATTTGGGGCATTATTATACTATCAGAGACATTGAAGTGCTTATCAAGAATGAAGAGGAGCTGGCACATTTAATAGAAGAGGTGTCGAAACTACCAGAGGTCACTGTTCTCGAGGTCAGGGACGATGTGCTCGACCTTCACAAAGATGGGAAAATCAAGACGGTAAGCATCCACTCTATCAACTCGATAGACATTCTAAGGAAGGTATACACCCCTGGCGTTGCTGAAGTATGTAGATTAATCTCGGAGCGGCCAGGGCTTAAATATACCTACACAAACATCCCTTACTCTGTGGCTATTGTTACTGACGGCACTGCCATACTCGGACTGGGGAACATTGGTCCGGTGGCAGGAATGCCCGTTATGGAGGGAAAGGCTGCTCTGCTCCAGGAGCTGGTTGGAGTTAGTGGAGTTCCTATCTTATTGAACACTACCGACCCTGACAAAATTGTAGAAACCGTAAAATATATTGCTCCAACGTTTGGAGGCATTCAGCTAGAGGACATAGCGTCACCAAGATGTTTTCCAATTCAGGACGCGTTAGAAAAAGACCTGGATATCCCCGTTATGCATGATGACCAGCAAGGTACCGCTGTGGTGACACTGGCAGCTCTGCTTAATGCTTGTAAGATTTGCAGCATGGCACTTGAGGAGGCAAAGGTCGGCCTTATCGGCCTAGGTGCCGCTGGTCTATCTATTGGAAAGTTTATCCTGAAATACACAGGTAAGCCTGCCTTAGGTACGGCCAGGACTGAGGCCAGCGTTAAACGGCATGCAGAACACGGAGGCACTCCAAGCAATTTAGATGAGATCATGCAAACGGCTGATATCGTCATCGGCACCAGTGGTGTACAGGGGCTGATAAAACCGAACATGGTCAGGAAAGGACAGATAATTTTTGCTTTGACGAATCCGTATCCGGAAATTGCCCCGGATATCGCTACGAAATCGGGTGCTGCTCTAGCTGTTGATGGTAGGACGGTCAATAACTTGCTCGGCTACCCCGGAATTTGGCGGGGAACACTGGATGCAATGGCTACTAAGATAGACTATGAGATGTATAAAGCCGCTGCCTTGGCCATTGTTAGCACTACAGACGAAGGCGAGCTTGTCCCCAACCCACTCGACCCTAAAGTGCACTTAGCGGTAGCTCATGCTGTAGCCAAGGCTGCTGTGGAGTCAGGTGTTGCCCAGCGACCTCTGGATAATGACTATTTTGAAAATACCAGTATCAAAGAGCCGCCCTGGGCATAGTTTTTGCGCAAGATGTCTTATTGTTATATCAAATTATTAGCAAGGCCTGAAACACTTCCAAGTACAAGCTAATAAATCGCCTCTTTTCATTTTAGTAAAAGCGTGGTATTGTAAGGTAGGGCTGCTGCCCCGGGACGAGGAGCGTTGATGGCTGAACATGAAGTAGTACATGTTGCAATAGCTCCCCCGGCTACGCTTGAGGAAGAGCTGGTAAAGAAAGTGGCAGCCATTGTGGCTAAGAATCCCTATGAGACTCGACTTCGCCTCACAGGAAAGATACCGAAAATCATCGCCAGCTATGACACCATGCAGATGGCGGAGTCAATTGCCCGGAGCTTAAGAGAGCTAGGGCTGGTGGCAATTGTGTGCACTGATTCGGAGCTTCGCAAGTCTTCACAAAGATATAAGGCACACACGCTGAAGTTTGAGGAGCAAGCAGTCATATTCTTGGACAGGAGTGGCCAAGCAAGGCGAATGGAGTCAAGGGAGTCGTTCTTGATTCTCAACGGAAGGATACAGACTTACACCGAGACAGAGGTAACCAAGACCGTAAGAAAACTAAATATTACAGCAACTGTATTGACTGGCGGCATTCCTATCAGACGCAAGGTCAAAGAAAAAACCACGACAACATCGTATCAAAGTGACAGTTTTGTCAGGCTCTACGGCCGGTTGTCGCCTGAGCCGTTTGTGGAGATACCCCAGCATGGTTTCGACTACTCGTTCCTGGGGGTGGAGATGGTCTCCTCCTCTACGGCAAACTTCAGCACTACCATCAGGAAAATAAGAGATGCTCTACCACAGGCGATTTTCGATGACAGGCTGGTAGCACCTTTTGGTTCGGATATGCATTCCACTGTGCCCCAGGAAAACATTGATATGAACTGCAAGTTGATTTACTGGTATCACCAGGCTGTGAGTGATCTCGGCTAGTCAGTACAGCCACAACTCGGGTAGATTGGAGCATCTGCTCCAGGCTATCCCCTGCTTCAAATACTGAATCCCAAGCTCAAAATTCCAATTTTCAAATGCAAAACAGTAGGGACGGATCTTAAGGTCTGTCCGCCTGTCCGTCTCGGACAGGTCTAAAGACCTGTCCCTACATTTGCCCATCATTCCTTGAGATGTAAAGGGAGTGTTATGAATCCACGGATAAACTATCCAGTTCGACTTCGCTTGACTGCTGCCTAGACCTCATCTACAATGATAGTGGCAGATTATTATGCTGGTTTGCCTTAATCAGAAACTGAGAGGTGGCCCGTCCTCTTCCCCACGTTTAAATTCTATTATCTTTTCTGTCTCTCCATTTTGCCACCAAAGGAGGTTACTCGTTGCCTAGGTTTTCTTTATTCCCCAGAGAAGAAAAGTTTTTCGTCCTTTTTGAGCAGAGCGCTCAGAACGTGGTTAAGATAGCTCATCAGTTACGAGACATGGTGAACACGTGGGAGAACGTTAAGGAAAGAGTGGGGGTAATAACTACTCTGGAGCATGAGGGTGACGCTATCACCCATCAAATTATCGCCCAATTACACCGTACCTTTGTGACCCCGCTGGACCGCGAGGATATCGCTCTGCTGGCTGAGTCTCTAGATGATATAACTGACTTCATCCACTCAGCGGCGGATGCTATGTTGCTCTATAAGGTGGACTGTCCCACTGATAGGGTCAGGGAACTTGCCGATATCGTGGTGCAGGCAGTCATTGAGGTCGAGAAGGGAGTGTCTGAAATACACGGCCGCATTGACCGGGATAAGCTTCTTAAGCTATGCGTGGAGATTAACCGCCTGGAGAATATGGGGGACAGCGTCTATCGCTCGGCACTGGCGGAGCTTTTTGTTAGCTCAACAGATTATGCTCACCTTATAAAGTGGCGTGAGATTTACGAGCATATAGAAACCGCCGTCGACAGGTGTGAGGATGTAGCCAACATCCTGGAAGGTGTGGCGCTGAAATATGCCTGAGACCCTATGGCAGACTTGTCTCTAACTCAGCCTGGCAGGATACGGTGGATTTAAGCTTATTATTTATAATCTTTATCATCGTCGTAGCCCTGATTTTCGATTTCACCAACGGCATGCATGATGCCGCAAATTCCATTTCCACTGTTGTCTCCACCAGGGTTTTATCGCCGAGACAGGCCGTCATCTGGGCAGCGTTTTTTAATTTCGTGGCTTTCCTTATTTTCGGCACGGCGGTGGCTAAAACCATCGGCCAAGGAATGATTGATGTCAATACAGTAACTCCAGTGGTAATCCTGGCTGGTGTTTGCGGCGCTATTGGTTGGAATATGCTTACCTGGTATTTGGGACTGCCTACCAGCTCTTCTCATGCTCTAATTGGCGGGTATGCCGGAGCCGCTATAGCCAAGAGCGGCTTCGGGGTGATTATAGCCAGCGGCTGGTACAAGACATTGGCTTTTATTGTCCTGGCGCCGGCTATTGGTCTAGTTTTAGGTTTTTTGTTAAAGGTTATTACAACATGGATGGCACGTAAGCAAACGCCGGCTGCGGTTGACAAGTGGTCTAGAGTTTCACAACTTTTTTCTGCGGCTCTTTATAGTTTGGGACATGGCGGCAATGACGCACAGAAAACTATGGGTATTATCACCAGTCTTCTCTTTACCGGGGGCTTAATCAGCGAATTTATAGTGCCTCTCTGGGTTGTCCTCAGCGCACACGCCGCCATTGCTCTGGGTACATTGAGCGGTGGTTGGCGGATTGTCAAAACAATGGGACAGAAAATCACCAAGTTAAGACCGATCGATGGTTTTTGTGCTGAAACGGCCAGCGCCTTCAGTATTTTCTTAGCCACTCATATGGGTATTCCAGTGAGCACTACACATGTTATCACCGGTGCTATATCAGGCGTGGGTTCTGCCAATCGGCTTTCTGCCGTGCGCTGGGGCGTAACTTTAACTATTGTTTGGGCCTGGATTTTTACTATCCCAGGCGCCGCTATCATAGCTAGTATCATTTATTTCTTAATTAGATTTATTCCATTAAACTGAAAATGTGTAGCCTCAGCGGCTAACGATGTGTATAATTAAACTGTTGGGGAGGTAATGACAATGGAAAAGAGCGCCAGTTTTAGCAAAGGTTTTCAGGAAATTCAAGATAAAGTCCTGGCTATGGGTGATATGGTAACGAAGGAGATAAACCGCTCAATTGAGGCATTGAAAAAACGGGACTTAAAGACTGCCCACCAGATAATTGCTGCTGATGCCAAGATCGATGAGCTGCGATACGCCATCGAAGACATGTGTATCGAGCTTGTGGGCACGCAGAAGCCGAAGACCAACGAGCTGCGTGTAATTGTGGCTGTGCTCAGTATCACAACAGAGCTTGAACGGATCGGCGACTATGCTGAAGGAATTGCCAGGATTGTAGTCATGATTGGCGATGAGCCACCCTTGAAACCACTGATTGATATTCCCAGGATGGCAGAATTGACCACCGAAATGATTGATAAAAGCCTCAAGTCTTTCGTCACCCGCGATGTGGAATTGGCAAAGCACGTCGTCACCATGGATAACGCTGTGGATGGTCTTTATGACCAGGTTTTTCGTGAGCTTCTCACCTTTATGATGGTCGACCCCAAGACCATTAATAGAGCGACCCGCCTCATCTGGGTTGCCCACAACCTGGAACGGGCTGCCGACAGGGTAACCAATATCTGCGAGCGTGTCGTCTTCACCGTGACCGGAAAGATGGAGGAGCTCGAGATTTCTAAATATTAACGAGCCAATCTGGCTATAGTTTTAGGTAAGTATCCCTTGACAACACGTATGTTTTGTGATATACTACGTGTATAAGGGGGATACGGAAATGACCGACAAAATCAAGGCAGAGTTTCAAAAATACACTCTGGCACAGTTTAAGCGTGAGTTCCCTGATGACGATGCCTGTTTGGAGTGGCTTAAGAACTATAGGTGGGCTGACGGCATCTATTGTCCTGTTTGCGACAGGGTAAGAAAGCACCACAAGATTAAGTCGAGACCTTGCTACAAGTGCGATTACTGCGGGCATGAGGTCTATCCCCTCGCTGGCACGATATTCCACAAGTCCGCCACGCCTTTGAGGACTTGGTTTGACGCCATGCTCTGGGTCGCCACCACTAGGTCTGGTCATTCCGCAAAGGAACTTCAGCGAATGACTGGCGTGACCTACAAAACAGCATGGAGAATGTTCAGGCAAATCAGGTCTTTGTTCGGTGAGGACACTATCCCTCTTAACGGCGAAGTCGAGGTTGATGAGTCTTATTTCGGTGGAACTAGGCGAGGTAGGCGGGGTCGTGGTGCTGAAGGCAAGACTGCTGTAATTGGCATTGTCCAAAGGCAAGGCAAGGTCACTGCCTCTGTTGTCTCCAATGTCAAAAGGTCTACTGTTATGCCTCTTATCAGCAAGAACGTGGCTCGGACTGCCATTGTCTATACTGATGAGTTTTTCAGCTACGATAGAGTTGCCAATGCTGGCTACAAACACAGAAGGGTTGAGCATGGTGCTAAGGTCTATGTTGACGGGGATGCCCATACCAACAGCATTGAGGGTTTCTGGTCTTTGGCGAAGCGTGGTATTAGCGGTGTCTATCATGCCGTATCCCCTAAATACTTGCAATCATACCTTAACGAATATACCTTTCGGTATAACCATCGCAACGATGAAATTCCCATGTTCAAACTCATTTTGAAGCGGATTTAGAATTGCCTTCAAGCTGATACTCTCCACTCTAGTTTCGGCATCTTGATATTTCTTGCAGCCCTCCCGCCGTACCATACGCCATTTTCTGATGCCAAAAACATCCTTATTCTCCATCGCATCAAATGTTTCCACGGCTGCGGTATAACGTAATGGCTAGTCATAATTATTAGCCTTATTAGTTCGCTTTGGTTTGGTTGTCTCCCAAAGTGTTTTTCGAATATGTAGCAAAGTTCCCGTAGTACCTTGCGTGAATATCTTGCGATAGAAGGTTTGACCAATAAGTTCCTTCTTTGTCTCCGATATTTGGGGTGTCTAACATAGTATAGTATGATTAGTGCTACTGCTATTACTACAGTCAATAATACAAGTAAGACAATCTCTGTTATTCCCACCTAATTATCTCCACACACATTACTTACGCTTCTTTGTTGGTTGTGCCGATTTCCTGACCAACTTGTGAAACTGCTCTCTAGTTATTTTACGCCTTTCCACCTTTCTCTTTGCTCTCTTTTTTGGTTTTATCTTTTGAACTTGATGACGTTTTGGCATGACTAGCACCCCTAACCAATTCTTTCAAAGCACTATCAATATTGTCTAACCTTTTATCAATATGTGTCAATTCTTTATCTAGCCGTTCGTTTGTTGACTTCAACTCACTTTTTATTCCCCTCTTTAATTTTTCTAATGCTGTAATCTCTGAATAATTCTTGAAAATTGCAGCTACCACTGACTTCCCCTGTATTTTGAAAGATGCAATGAAAATCAACAAAGTGATGCCAATAAATAGGATGAGTGTTATTGCACCAGTAGTTATAGTAATCACCTCTGCCACCCCCTCATCAAGGGGGTATATAACCCATGAAATACTTGTGAAAATAAGGAAGACAAAGTAAAAGATAGGCAATACATTGACGATAAATCTAAGCTCTTGCTTCTTAAAGTATGCCATTCTTCTCTTGCTATTACCCCTTGTTTGTTTAATAGACATTGTTGTCCCCTATTAAAAGCCTCATGCCTGATTTTAGTGTATAATATTCTTGGATAAAAGTAATACGTGGCAATAGGGGATACTTGCCTAGTTTTATTGTCTGACCTCTTTGAGTTGGCCCGGGAAAGTCGGCTCGTGTCTTACATCTACCGGTATCGGGTATCGGATTCCGCGCTCGTGGGTAGCTTCAAGACCTCTGATTACGCTGTCGAGTAAGTTGATAGGTATGGTGAAAGCCAGCTCATCATCCTGCACCATCGCCCAAACTCTATCGCCGTTTCCTGGCAGCACCACCTTTGGCTCCTTGGTCTTGAACGTTTGCAGGACTCCTTCAGTGCAGGTTCCCCCACGGCCGCTGAAAATAGAATGCACGCTTATACCTGTCTCCTGAGTTGCTCCATGTACCAGCCTCATCGCCTGCGCGGCATTGCAAAAAACCATGACCAGGTCCGGCTCGATTTTAGTTCTTTCCAGCGGAGAGAAAATCACCCCGGCATATGCTCCCTTGTTCAGCTTGACACTTGCCACAGCTTCCATGGTTGTTTTAGCTGCGTTGTCGTTGGCAGCGTAGTTCATTACTTTCATGAACTCCATTAAGGCATTTTTAATCTCCGGCTCTGACTCACTCCATCCGTAAGTGTATGCTGCTATTGGACAGGTATTGTCCTCGTTTGTCATGCCCACCGTCCAGCCGTACTTGCGGGTCAATGTCATCCCAACGCAGACATTCGTCTTGAAACCCATATCCTTGAAAGGACGCCTGGTTTTCTCGGGAAGGTCATCAGCGCTTTTCACCAGCTTGACGGCGATGGGGAAAGTCAGCGGTCGTATGAGCCTGTTAAGCACCTGCGCTCCCTCAATCCAATCCGGCATGGTGTCACCTCCAACTGTAGTCTCGGCAGTTTATTATTCTGCAAATGCCATTGTAGATATGAAATTAGGTGATGTCAACTTCTTTGCGGCTGTATTCTGAATTGTGTCTGTCCGCCTTGGACGGGGCTAAAGACCTATGCCTACCTCTCCCCCCACAAGTGCCTATTACCAAAATCCTCGCATATTGAGCTATATTGACCGCTATGTGAAAAATGTTGTGCATGCGCACTAGGAACAAAAGGGAGAGTTGCCAAAATGGTTTCCGCAGTTGGGGAAGGTCGTGGCGTGAGGATGAACGGTGGTCATCACGCCTCACGAAGTGACGATATGTTAATGTTATCTTCGTAGTCGAGTTTTTGCTGCAAGTTTTCAAATTAAGGCACCATAATAGCAGCTTCTGCAACCACGTCATTTTCTGTAAAAATCTCATCCAAGGGGCTTGACAAGGTTAATGCAACATGCTAATATGGTATACGGCAAGCGGTTGCCGTATACCATATACCAAGAGGAGAGAAATGAAGAGAATTTACGTAGAAGAAGAGGCTTGTATGGGCTGCGGGCTTTGCCGGGTCTACTGCCTGACTGAGCATTCTAAGACACGAGATATTGGAAAGGCGTTTAAGAGAGAGTCTCCGCGACCTTTATCGCGCATCCGTGTGGAGAGAAATGGGGAGGTGTCTTTCTCCCTGCAGTGTCGACATTGCGACGAGCCTTGGTGTGTTTACTCTTGCCTCACCGGCGCTATGCATAGAGATGAAATCACTGGAGCCATAGCTGTTGACGCTGAAAAGTGTATAGGTTGTTGGACATGTATAGTAGCCTGTCCTAATGGAGCACTTGCCCGGGATGGAGATAGAAAGATTGTGGCAAAGTGTGACTTGTGTCCGGGAAGTGATGTGCCAGCTTGCGTGGCCAATTGCCCAAATGAGGCGCTTGTATTTGTGGAAGATGGCAAAGTTGGATAACTCATTCGAAGTTAGTAGTCGATATTCCAGGAGTAAGAGGTGAAATGATTGCCATAATCGATTACGGCGCAGGGAATCTGGGTAGTGTTGCCAATGCAATTATAGGGCTGGGCTATCAGCCGAATATCACTGATAAACCAGGCGACATGCTCAGTTCCGCGGCTGTTATTCTGCCGGGAGTTGGTGCTGCCGGTGACGCCATGGAAAAACTGGAGGCTATAGGTATGACAGATGCAATTCGACAGTTGATACATGAGAATCGGCCATTATTCGCCGTTTGCGTCGGATTACAGCTTCTTTTTTCCAGCACTGAGGAAGGTGGCTGGCACAGATGCTTAGGAGTAATCCCTGGGACTGTAAAGAGACTGCCTAATGGACTTAAAGTCCCTCATATGGGCTGGAACCAGGTCAGGCAGCAAGTGAAACACCCTATATTTAATGACATACCGGACGGAGCCAATTTTTACTTTGTTCATAGCTATTACGTTGACCCGGATGATACTTCGGTTATAGCCGGCACTACAGACTACGGCGTACCTATGTGCAGTGTGGTTATCAAGGACAATCTGGTGGCAACCCAGTTCCACCCAGAGAAAAGCGGCAAATGGGGTTTAAGGATGTATTCTAACTTTTTGGAAACGGCACTGAGCGAGGAAGGACAATATGAAAAATAGGAAAGCAATTAGAACTGAATACCTAATCATAGGCAACTCAGCCGGTGGCATAGGGGCTGCTGAGAATATTCGCGAGGTCGACAAGACAAATTCCATAACAATAGTTTCCGACGAGCCCTACCCGGCATACTCTCGCCCTCTAATATCAAAATATCTGGCTGGTGAACGTACTGTGGATGAAATACTGTTCCGGCCTGTTGATTTCTACGGCCGAAACGATATCGGACTTCTGTCGGGCATCAAGGTGCAAAACCTGAACCTAAACCGTCAGATTGCTCAACTGGATAACGGAGAGCAAATTATATGGGGAAAACTGCTGCTTGCCACAGGTGGTATACCTATAGTGCCTAAGATGAAGGGCGGCGATAAGAATGGTGTATTCACATTCCTGACCATTAAGGACGCCATGGCAGTAGATGAGTTTATAAACGATGGTTTCCAAGCCGTCGTAATCGGTGGCGGACTTATCGGCATCAGCGTGACTGAAGCATTGGTGAAGCGAGGGGTTGGTGTCACTGTGGTCGAAATGAAAGACAGGATACTTAATACTATACTCGACGAAACAGCATCTTCCATCGCTGAAGAGACTCTCAGGCAAGCCGGCGTTAGGATCATCACCAACCAAACTGTGGCGGATGTAGTCGGAGAAACACACACCGAGGGGGTTATCCTAGATAATGGCGAAAAAATTCCGTGCAACCTGGTGGTTATGGCGATTGGGGTATTGCCACGTGCTGAACTTGCGCTTGGTACTGAGATAAAAGTGAATCGCGGTATATTAGTAGACCGCCTTATGTCTACAAATTATCCGAATGTTTACGCCTGCGGAGATGTAGCCGAAGCTTATGATTTTGTTTATGACACAAACCGAGTGACTCCTATATGGCCCAATGCGTACATCGGGGGTAGGGTCGCCGGCTATAACATGGCAGGTGTCAGGGCTGAATACCGGGGTGGTACAGCTATGAATTCGCTCAACTATTTCGGGCTTGATATTACTACAGCCGGAGTAGTAGCTACTCCGCCTGACAGTAACTGGGAGGAAGTCGGTCAGCGGAACGATGGTGTTTATAAGAAGATTATCCTGAGTGGTGACTTGGTGATGGGAATGGTTTTTGTTGGAGATATCGAGAAATCCGGCATGGTTTTCAGTTTGATGAAAGACAGGGTTAACGTGGCTAATTTTAAGCAGGCGCTTCTGGCTGACGACTTTGGTCTGGCATATCTGCCTCGAGAGCTGTGGCAGGAGCGTCTGGGAAATGCCCTCGCCTCAGTGAATAACCGATGAATCTTGGAGTAGTGAGATGAAAGATATTGCAAAGATTAGCAATCCCTACTGCGATGACAAGGCAATCGACGCCTGCTCTATTTTTGGGATGATGGACACAACAGGTAAGTGTTTCTCGGGAAGGGACATAATAAAGGCTATTGCTAATATGCATGTACGTGGCAATGGGCTTGGTGGCGGATTCGCTGTTTATGGGTTGTACCCGGAATACGCTGACTTATACGCTTTTCACATTATGTATTTGAGCCGAGAAGGAAAGGCGGAAACAGAGGATTTTCTTAAACAGAAGTTTCAGGTGGTTCGTGATGGGGTAGTGCCGACCAAATCGACCGCTGCTATAACGAATCCGCCTCTGGTGTGGCGTTATTTCCTGGAAGTGAACCGCCGTGAATCTAAAGGGCAGTTGGATGATGACTATGTCGTAGATAGGGTCATGGATATCAATACCGGAATCAAAGATACCTTCGTTTTTTCCAGTGGCAAAAATATGGGCGTATTTAAGGGAGTTGGCTATCCTGAGGAGATAGCTGAATATTTCTGTTTGGAAGGTTATGAAGGATACCTGTGGACAGCACATGGCAGATTTCCTACTAACACCCCTGGTTGGTGGGGTGGGGCGCATCCGTTTAACATCCTGGATTGGACGGTAGTGCATAATGGTGAAATCTCGTCTTATGGCATAAACCGGCGCTATCTGGAGCAATTTGGCTATCATTGCACTCTACAGACTGATACTGAAGTGGTGGCTTATGCCGTTGACCTTCTAATTCGAAAACATTGTCTTCCCATAGAGGTAGTGGCCAAGATACTGGCGCCGCCTTTCTGGAATGATATAGAGCGCCGCCCTCTAGAAGAACAAGAGTTTTTCCAGGCTTTGCGTCAGGTGTACGGCAGTCTTTTGATGAATGGACCTTTCACCATAATCATTGCTCATCAAGGTGAAATGATTGGGCTTACTGATAGGATTAGGCTGCGCCCGCTAACTGCTGGCATAAAAGACCAAATGCTTTATCTCTCTTCAGAAGAGTCGGCAATTCGGCTGATTTGTCCTGACCTAGATAAGGCGTGGATTCCTATGGGTGGTGAGCCCATAATAGGTAGTTTAGAGAAACCGCTTCAACTAAGAAAAGGTATGGTGCCGGAGAAAGTGGCCAAAGTAAGATAGTTTGCAAAGAAGGATTCATAGCTATGCTGACAAAAAGAATTATACCTTGTCTTGATGTAACTCAGGGTCGTGTAGTGAAAGGTACAAGCTTTACAAACCTGTGTGATGCTGGTGACCCTGTGGAGCTTGCCTCATTTTACTACGGGGAAGGCGCTGATGAATTAGTTTTCTTGGATATCGGGGCTACCCCTGAAGGCCGTGATATTATGGTGGACGTAGTTGAATCTGTCTCGAAACAGGTTTTTATTCCACTTACTGTCGGTGGCGGACTGCGCAGTCTTGAAGATATGAGGCGTATGCTTGAGGCAGGCGCTGACAAAATTAGTGTGAACACTGCTGTTGTTTACGGCTCTGACCTCGTTGCCGAAGCAGCGCGTAGGTTTGGCTCTCAGTGCGTTGTGGTGGCTATAGATGCCAGACGGAACGAGAATGGCAACAAACCCGGGTGGGAAGTTTACACTCATGGTGGTCGAGTATCAACAGGCATAGATGCTGTGGGATGGGCAAAGAGGGCTGTTGAGTTGGGGGCGGGCGAAATACTGTTAACCAGTTGGGATGCGGATGGTCACAGGGCAGGCTACGATTTAAAGTTAACCAGCGCTATCAGCGAGGTGGTGACAGTGCCAGTTATTGCCAGTGGTGGTGCTGGAAGTCTGGAGCATTTGTATCAGGCACTTGTAGTCGGCAAAGCTGACGCAGTCCTTGCAGCCAGCATCTTTCACTACCGCACCTACTCTATACGTCAGGCAAAAGCCTATCTAGAGGAAAAAGGGATTCCGGTAAGAACAGATCAATAGATTGGAGTATCAAGATGAAGACTTATTTGCCACCAAAATTCATAATAGAAAGGGATTCAAACCGCTGCATCCAGTGCCAGGTGTGTGTCAATCAATGCAGTTTCGATGTGCACCATTATGATGCTGCTGATGATGAGGTGAGAAGCCAGGAGGAAAACTGCGTTGGCTGTCATCGGTGTGTGGTCTTCTGTCCTACTAATGCCGTGAGCATCAGGAAGAACCCTCTAGATTACAGGGAGAATTATAACTGGCGTCCTGAGGTAATTGAAGACATTATCAAGCAGTCGGAGACGGGTGGCGTCCTTCTTACTGGTATGGGGAATGACAAGAGCTATCGCGTATATTGGGACCATCTGGTTCTAAATGCCAGCCAAGTAACAAATCCTTCAATCGACCCGCTGCGTGAGCCTATGGAGCTGGTCACATATATCGGTCGTAAACCAGACAAGATCGAGGTTAGTGAAGGCGCCCTTAAGTTGAAGACGAAGCTGGCTCCCCAGGTCAAATTAGAAGTGCCGGTGATATTCTCTGCCATGTCTTATGGAGCAGTAAGTATAAATGTCCAGGAATCTCTCGCTCGAGCGGCTACTGAGTCTGGCACTTTGTGGAATACCGGTGAAGGCGGACTGCATCCGAAGCTGTACAAGTATGGCAAGAACACCATAGTCCAGGTAGCTTCGGGGAGGTTTGGCGTACATCCTGAGTACCTAGATGCTGCCGCAGTAGTTGAAATTAAGATCGGTCAAGGAGCTAAGCCTGGCATTGGTGGACATCTCCCTGGGGAGAAAGTGAGTGCCGAGGTAGCTATGACTCGCATGATTCCTAAGGGAACCGATGCTCTATCTCCAGCACCACAGCACGATATCTACTCTATAGAGGATTTGGCTCAATTAGTTTATGCTCTTAAAGAGGCTACGGACTACACCAAGCCAATATCGGTGAAAATAGCTGCTGTTCATAACTCGGCGGCAATTGCCAGCGGCATGGTTAGGGCAGGAGCGGACATGATAGTTCTCGATGGGTTGCGAGGTTCTACAGGTGCAGCTCCCAAAATCATCCGTGACAATGTTGGCATTCCAATTGAGATGGCTCTGGCCTCGGTGGATACGCGACTAAGGCAGGAGGGTATACGCAATCAGGCATCGGTAGTTATTGCTGGTGGCATCAGAAACAGTGGTGATGTGGCTAAAGCAATTGCTCTTGGCGCTGATGCTGTCTATATTGGCACTGCAGCTCTGATGGCTTTGGGTTGTACTTGTTGCCAGCAGTGTCATACCGGCAAGTGTGCTTGGGGTATTTGCACCAGCGACCTTGCTTTGACCAAAAGAGTTAATCCTGACATAGGAGCTAGACGTCTGGCCAACCTCCTTCGAGGTTGGAGCATTGAATTGAAGGATATACTCGGCGGTATGGGCATTAATGCCTTAGAGAGTCTGCGTGGCAATAGGCTGGCCTTAAGAGGTATTGGACTCACCGATACGGAGATGGAAATCTTAGGAGTAAGGATGGCAGGAGGTTAAAAATGGCACGTGCCGTCAAAGAAAAACAGAACTCAGTAGTGGAAATCGATGCCAGAGGCATTTTGGCTCGTGAGCTGAATGCTCGATTGAAGGCAGTTGTAGGTAACGGTACTAAAAGAATCGAGCTTCGAAATGTCTATGGACAGAGGTACATTGGCACCGACTTGGGTAAGCCCGTTGAGATTGAGATATTCGGCACGCCGGGGAATGACTTAGGAGCATTCATGGATGGGCCCAGAATTATCGTGCACGGCAACGCCCAAGATGGCTGCGGAAACACCATGAACGAAGGGGAAATCATAGTCCATGGTCATGCCGGCGACATCACCGGCTTATCGGCTCGGGGCGGCAAGATTTTTATAAGAGATGGTGTCGGCTATAGAGCCGGCATACACATGAAAGAATACGGAGATAAAAAGCCAGTGCTGGTCATCGGGGGAACTGCTCAGGACTTCCTCGGTGAATATATGGCTGGTGGAATTTTGGTCATTCTCGGCTTGAATTTGAAAGACGGCGAAACGCATCGCGCTAACTACATAGGGACAGGTATGCATGGTGGTGTTATCTATCTCAGGGGAAATGTCGCTGATTTCCAGTTAGGTAAAGAAGTGGGTGTGGCTGAGCTTGATGGGGATGACCACCTGAATTTAGAGAAGTACGTGGGCGAATTTGCATCTTACTTTGGTCATAATGCAAAGGAAATATTGAGGCACAGATTCATTAAGCTATTCCCACTTTATCTACGGCCGTACGGTAGGCTCTATGCTTATTAGTTAGGGAGGCTTTGAAAATGATTGGGCAAGAGACACGCGAGATAGAAAGAAAGATAGCTGCGATTCTAAGAGTGCTTAGCGATTCACCGGAACCACTGGGTGGTAGAGTGATATCTCGTCGACTTAAGGCACATGGTATAGACCTCGGCGAGAGGGCGGTGAGGTATCATCTCAAAATAATGGATGAGCGAGGCCTTACCCGGTCCATAGGTTATCGGGATGGCAGGTCAATCACTCAGCCCGGGCTTGAGGAGTTGAGGAGCGCATTGGTCTGCGATAAGGTGGGCTTTGTAACCGACAGGCTTGAGCTGCTTGCTTATCTAACTAGTTTCGATATGTCTGACCATACCGGGTATATTCCAATCGACGTATCTCTATTTCCCAAAAGAGAATTCACTCGAGCCCTAGAGGCGATGAAGTGTATTTTTGAAACTAGTCTCTGTTCCAGTAATCAAGTGGCTGTGGCTTCTGAGGGTGAAAGATTGGGAGAGACAATTGTTCCTCAAGGCAAAATAGGCTTTGCTATGGTGTGCAATGCCGTGTTCAGTGGGTCATTGCTTAAGGCTGGGATTCCGATAGATTCTAGGTTTGGCGGCATACTGCAGGTACGAGATCACATTCCGATGCGCTTTGTTGACCTTATTGAATACGAAGGATCTACGCTTGACCCGTTTGAGATATTCATTGCTGGAAGGATGACTTGTGTCATTGAAGCTGCAAGGAGAGGCGCAGGTAAGATACTTGCTAGCTTCCATGAGATTCCGATGCCCTCAAGATCAGCGGTTGAAGCAGTCCTGGAAAGATTAAGATTAGCTAACCTCTGCAATTCAGTCAAGCTGGGGAAGGCAAATGAGCCAGTGTGCGAAATCCCTGTGAGGCTAAACAAAGTTGGGTTGGTGCTTCTCAGCGGGCTTAACGCTGTGGCAGCGGCTGCAGAAACCGGTATAGATGTGACCAGTAAGGCGATGAACGGTGTCATTGGCGTTGGAGAATTAAGGAGTTTTTGGAGTTTGTAAGTGCTTACATATTGAGTGGATTGACGTTGTAAGAGGTATTAGCTTTGCACAGAGTATTCATAATAGCTAAAGACGACGGGGAAATTAAGGAACTGCATTCAGGGCTTACCCGTATGGGTTTTGTCTGTTCGGTTGCTAATAATAGCTCAAATTTATCTGAGGAGCTTATAAAACAAGCGTGTGATGTTTTGTTTATGGACATGGATGGATCACCAGCTTCAGCCCAGACTGAGTCGATGCTAGAGCAGCTCCGTGAATTGAGGATAACAAGACACTTTCCTGCTATCGCCCTTATCTCCGGTGAAGGATTAAGTCATTTTGATTCGAATTTGGAGATAGATGATTTCGTGGTTAAACCCTGGGACATAGCCGAGCTGGTGATTAGAGCAAAGCGAGTCATCAAGCGGGCAAAAAATGTACGAAGCGAAGATTTAGTAATATGCGACGATCTGGTGATAGACATCGATAAATGCGAAGTGTCCATCGATGGTAGGCTACTTGCTCTGACCTTTAAGGAATATGAGCTGCTTAAATTCCTAGCCAGGAATAAAGGAAGGGTTTTTGCACGAGAGGTTCTGCTCAATGAGGTCTGGGGATACGACTACTACGGCGGCGATAGGACGGTGGATGTGCACATAAGGAGACTGAGAAGCAAGCTCAACGACCCCGATAATACCTATATTCAAACCGTGAGGAATATTGGCTACAGATTCAGCAATGGAGTATAGACGATGAACCGCCATAGTAGGATTCTCTGCAAGATTCGCAACATATATTTAACATGTCTGTAATATGTTGGTAACAATTGCCGTCTAAACTAAGGTCAGGCAAATAAATAACGAAAGGAGGTGTGCGCATGTCCATAGATACCGGTGATACTGCCTGGCTATTGGTATCGACGGCATTGGTCATGCTCATGACGCCGGCGGTAGCCTTGTTTTACGGTGGAATGGTAAGAAGGAAGAACGTCCTCTCTACCATCATGATGAGCTTCGCTATCCTAGCTCTGGTGTCTATTCTCTGGGTTCTCTACGGTTATAGTTTGAGCTTTGGGTCAGACAAAGGTGGAATAATTGGAGGCCTTGAGTGGCTTGGATTGATGGGGGTGGGACAGGAGCCATCATCCATATACGCCCACACTGTCCCCCATCTAGCGTTCATGATGTTCCAGGCGATGTTTGCCATCATCACCGTGGCGCTCATCACTGGCGCCGTTGTGGAGCGCATTAAGTTTGGCTCGTTGCTCATCTTTTCCACTCTGTGGCTGACGCTGGTCTACTGTCTGGTGGCCCACTGGATATGGGGCAGTGGTGGCTGGCTTGCCAGACTGGGTGTTCTAGATTTTGCTGGGGGTTCTGTAGTGCATATAAATGCCGGTGTATCAGCACTGGCGCTGACCCTGGTGCTCGGTTCGCGCAAGGGATTCAAGGAGCGAGAACCTATGGAACCAAATAACATACCCATGGTCGTGTTAGGGAGTGGTCTACTCTGGTTCGGGTGGTTTGGTTTCAATGCCGGTAGTGCCTTGACAGCTGGTGGTTTAGCTTCCAATGCCTTCGTCACTACTAACACTGCTGGTGCGGCTGCCGCTCTGACCTGGATGATATTAGGTTGGATACACCGCAGGCCATCAGTTTTAGGTGTAGCTACCGGCGCTGTTGTAGGACTTGCCGCTATTACTCCAGCCTCTGGCTTCGTGCATCCCATTGCCAGCATACCCATCGGTGTCATAGCCGCCATGCTTTCATACTATGTTATGTTCTGGAGAAGCAGGGCAGGCAAAATAGACGAGTCTCTAGATGTCTTCGCCTGTCATGGGGTTGGTGGAACATGGGGAATTATAGCTACAGGCATTTTCGCCACAGGAGCAGTCGGCGGAGCCAAAGGGCTTATCGATGGCAATTGGCTGCAAGTTCCCATACAGATTGCTGGTATTGCTGTCATTATAGCCTTCGCTTTCAGTATAACCTGGCTATTGGCAAAGCTGGTGGATGTCACCATCGGTCTGCGCGTAAGCAGTGAAGAGGAAACAGTGGGGCTTGATATCTCACAGCACGGTGAACGAGCTTATGGAGGGCTGCTGAGATGAAGAAGATAGAGGCCATCATCAGAGAAGAAAAGTTAGACGCTGTCAGAATTGCCCTCGAAAGCCAGAGCTATTTCGGCATGACGGTCAGCGAGGTAATTGGTAGAGGCCGGCAAAAAGGGCTGACGCTGCAATGGCGAGTTGGAGAGTACTGCGTGAATTTTCTGCCCAAGATTAAGATAGAGGTCGTCGTCCTTGATGAGGATGTCCCCAAGGTGCTTAACGCAATTAGCACAAATGCTAGGACGGGGGAGGAGAGGGGTGACGGCAAGATATTCATCATCCCAGTTGAAGGTGCGGTACGTGTCAGAACCGGTGAGATGGATGAGAATGCAATATAAAGAGCAAAAAATAAATAAATAAAGGAGGCTAGAAATGGCAAAGAAAAGCAAAGAGGAGAGTAAAGAATACGTACTCAGGATGACAAAGGAGCATGATGTCAAGTTCATCAAGATGTGGTTCACCGATATCTTAGGTTTTCTGAAGAGCTTTGCCATCACCCGTGAGGAATTGGAGGAGGCATTTGAAGATGGCATGGGATTCGATGGTTCCTCCATCGAGGGATTTGCCCGGATCGACGAGAGCGATATGGTGGCCATGCCTGACCCTGACACCTTTCAATTGCTACCGTGGCGGCCACGAGAGCATCGTGCGGTGGCACGGATGTTCTGCGACATCCTGAAGCCTGGCGGCGAGCCTTTTGAAGGTGACCCCAGATATGTTTTGAAGTGGAACCTAAAGCGAGCGGCGGACATGGGCTACACGTACTATGTTGGTCCAGAGCTGGAATATTTCTACTTCAAGGATTCGAAGGGAACGGAGACACTTGATGAGGGAGGCTACTTCGACATGGTGCCTCTGGACGCGGCCACAGATTTGAGGAGGGAAACAGTGCTTATCTTGGATGAGATGGGCATCGGCGTGGAATACTCGCACCATGAAGTGGCGCATAGCCAGCACGAGATAGACATGAGGTACACAGATGCTCTGACCATGGCAGACAACGTGATGACTTATCGGTTAGTAGTGAAACAGGTAGCTTTACAGAATGGGTTGTATGCCACATTCATGCCAAAGCCTATTTTTGGCATCAACGGCAGTGGCATGCATGTACATCAGTCGTTGTTCAAGGGCGATAAGAATGCTTTCTTCGACCGCAATGATAAGTATAACCTGTCCAAGGTGGCCAAGAGTTTCATCGCTGGTCTGTTGAAGCATGCCCCTGAGATCACGCTAATTTGCAGCCAATGGGTGAACTCATACAAGAGGTTGGTGCCTGGCTACGAGGCTCCTGTTTATCTGTCCTGGGCTAGGCGGAATCGGGCTGACCTGATACGGGTACCCGAATACAAGCCTGGTAAGGAGAAGGCGACTAGGATAGAATTTCGGTCTCCTGATCCCGCCTGCAATCCCTATCTTGCCTTCAGTGTGATGCTGGCTGCTGGTCTGGATGGCATCGAAAAAGGGTACGAGCCGCCTGAACCAGTGGAGGAAAATGTTTATGAGATGACAGACGAAGAGAGAAAGAAAAAGAACATAGGCACTTTGCCGGCGAGCCTGTACGAAGCGATTCAGTTGTGTGAAAAGAGCCAGTTAGTGCGCAAAGCCTTGGGCGAGCACGTTTTTTACGCTTTCTTAAAGAACAAGAAAATGGAATGGGACCAATACCGGATCCATGTGACCGAGTACGAAACTAAGAGATATCTACCCATATTGTAGTTCGATGTTAAGTTTGTATAACCAAGCAAATTAATCTAAGAAGGAGGTGATTATAGAAAGTAATGATTGACTATGGCAGTAAGCAAAATCCAGTGAATATGATTAA
Organism: Chloroflexota bacterium; assembly: GCA_016875875.1. Classification (NCBI taxonomy): domain Bacteria; kingdom Bacillati; phylum Chloroflexota; species Chloroflexota bacterium. Next base: position 158,330 of record VGOP01000002.1, read on the forward strand.
TTGGAGGTGAGTAATGTCATACAATTGGGGGCCACACTATATTGTTCCTACGGCGGTTCTGAAAAGCTATTCCGGGATGGTTGTATTAAGAGAAGAGTTTGATGAGGAGCTGCTACGCAAGGAGATGGAAGCACTGGGTGTCGCCGGCCCTATCGCGAAAATAACCAACCCCTGGTATTATCGTGAGAAAGGGGCAGAAACCTGGATTAAAATCGGGGAGTCGGCCGATGAGCATCAAAACTTTCCCACCAGATGGGATACAACCAGCCTAGAAGATGGGCAGTACGAAGTAATGGGACTGATGCACGTTTTCGTTAAGAAAAATGGTACGGAAATCGCCATTGCCCGGCAAAATGTAGTGGAGGTTAATGTTAAGAATTAGATTATTCAACAGTCGCCATCGATCATGCCTCTGATATCTCCACCGCGAGTTGGAAAATCAATTAGCAGTCATCGACTCAGATGGCTGCATATCAACTCGAGGTGTACTTGTCTGCGTGTTAAAATTACTAGCGGTATAGCATCGTGGAGGGGAACAAACACATGCGCAAGCTGCGTATTGGCATGGCTCAAATCAATGTCACTGTAGGTGATTTTGCTGGCAATACAAAAAGAATCCTGAAAGCCATTACCGAGGCCAGGTCTTTAGGAGTTGACCTTATTACCTTTCCCGAACTTGCTATGTGTGGCTATCCACCAGAAGACCTTCTGTTTAAACCACAGTTTATCGAAGAAAACTTAAAGTGCCTTGACAAAGTTATTGAGCATACCTCTGGGCTTGCAGTCGTTGTTGGCTTTGTTGATGCTAAGGAGGATATTTACAACGCTGCAGCAATTATTAACGATGGCAAGCTCTGTAGCGTTTATCACAAGATATACTTGCCAAACTACGGCGTGTTCGACGAAAACCGCTATTTTCAGGCTGGCAGGGAATGTCCAATGTATGTAATAAGTGGCGTCGGGGTGGGCGTGAATATTTGCGAAGATATCTGGTACGAAGCCGGGCCAGCTACTGCTCAGGCATATGCTGGAGCAGAAGTAATAATAAACATAAGTGCTTCACCTTACCACGCCGGCAAAGGCGATTTTAGAGAAAAGATGCTGGGAACTCGTGCTTCAGACAATGTGGCTATTGTCGCCTATACCAACCTTGTGGGCGGACAAGATGAACTGGTTTTCGATGGTAGTAGCATGGTGCTGAATGAAAAAGGAGAGCTTGTAGCTAGAGGTAAGCAATTTGAAGAGGATTTGATTGTGGTTGACCTTGATGTGGAAGCCGTTTTTCGCACTCGTCTACATGACCCGAGATGGAGGAAAGAGACACTGTTGCTACAGGATCAACGATGGCACACAGCCAAAATAGTATTGTCTGAGTTGCCTTTTAGTGCTTCAAAACCAGCGTTGCTACCGAGGCAAGTTGAGGTGCGCAGCCTTCCCGGTGAGGTCTATGATGCTTTGGTGCTGGGAACACATGACTACGTATTAAAGAACGGCTTTGAAAAGGTGGTGATAGGACTTTCTGGGGGCATTGATTCCAGCTTGGTAACTACTATTGCTGTTGATGCCTTAGGCTCAGCCAATGTGATAGGAGTATCAATGCCTTCGAGGTATTCTTCGTCTGGGAGCATCTCTGATGCTGAGCTTCTGGCTCAGAATTTGGGCATCAAGCTTATTACTGTATCCATCGAGAAGGTATATCAAGCCTGCCTTGAAATATTGACAGACCAGTTTCGTGATGCTAAGCCAGATGTAACTGAGGAGAACATACAGGCGCGTATCCGAGGCAATATTCTGATGGCTCTATCTAACAAGTTCGGCTGGCTTGTTTTTACTACTGGTAATAAGAGTGAGATAGCCACCGGCTACACCACTTTATATGGAGATATGGCCGGTGGTTTTGCCGTGATAAAGGATGTGCCCAAGACTTTGGTCTACCAGCTTGCCAAGTATCGTAACTCGGTAGCTGGGCGTGAACTCATCCCGCCGAGCGTTATAAATAAGGCACCGTCGGCTGAGTTAAGGCCTGAACAGAAAGATACCGATAGTTTACCGTCCTATGACTTGCTCGACCCCGTTCTAACGGCTTATGTTGAGGAGGATAGAAGCGTTGAGCAAATTATTGATATGGGTTTTAAAAAGGAGGTAGTTGAACGTGCAGCTCGACTGGTTGACACCAGCGAATATAAGCGGCGTCAGGCACCGCCGGGTATTAAGATAACACCTAGAGCTTTCGGTCGCGACAGAAGGTTGCCTATAACCAATCGATTTCATGAATGTTAATTGGTAAAAAATACACTATCCGGGAATATTTGGCTAGACGCGACTAGTTAAGTAGAAGCAAGTTCTCAGTAATACCCCTGAGCATTACAACCGTAGACAATCAAGTATTCTGTTTTTGCATTGGAGATAGTATAATACATGGTAACCTATATAAGGCATTGTCATAAAACATGATATCAAGTGCCAACTCTGATACAGAAAGAAAGATCATATCCATTCTGAAGGTATTGAGTGAGTCTTTTGAGCCCTTAGGCTCAATCACAATCGCTCGGGAGCTTGAAAAACGTGGGCTTTCACTCAGCGAGAGAGCCGTCAGATACCACCTGAAGATTACGGATGAGAGAGGTTATACCCAGCCCCTGGGTATAGATGGACGGATGATTACGTCGCGAGGACTTGAGGAGCTGCGAATAGCCTTGGCGCCAGACCAAATCGGTTTCATTCTAGAAAAACTTGAGCTTCTAGCATTTCGTACTACTTTTAGCCCAGAGAGCCGAATTGGCCAAGTTCCCATAAATACTTCACTATTCAACAAGGATGACTTCCCCAGAGCTGTGGAAGCTATGAAAGGCGTGTTTAAAGCTGGGATATGTGTGAGTGAACTAGTGGTGACAGCGACTGAAGGCCAGAAGCTTGGTGATGTAGTTATTCCAGATGGCAAGATAGGTCTGGCCACAGTATGCGGTGTGACTGTAAATGGCGTGCTGCTAAAACACGGAGTCCCGATGGAATCTAAATTCGGAGGAGTACTTGAAATTAGGGATTCAAAGCCAAGACGTTTCGTGGCCATAATTAACTATGGGGGTACATCCCTGGACCCTTCCGAACAATATATTCGTGCTGGAATGACAAGCGTCGGCGAGACTGCTAAAACCGGCAGCGGCAAGATACTGGCCAATTTCCGAGAGATACCAGCGCCAGCGAGGGCAATCGTCGAAGAGACTATTGCGAAGCTTAGAGCGGCTGGCATAAACGGCGTCTTTGCCCTGGGCAATATGAGTGAGCCCATATGTCAAATCTCTGTTGGCATGAACCGGGTTGGTATGGTATTACTGGGTGGATTGAATCCGGTAGCCGCGGCAGTAGAGGCAGGAATTGAAGTCGAGAACACGGCTGAAAGCGGTATGGTTGACTTCCAACAGTTGGTCAGCTTTTGGAATCTCTGAAGCAACTGCCTAACAAAGCAAACTCGGTCACTTGACTCCATCGCTTCAATCAGGCACTAAAACATGGCCAAACAGTCATCACTTTCGCACTGCAACTATGGTGTTGCCCCTAATGATTCCAAAATGTCGGCCCGTTGTCTCAGTTTCGGCTGATTGACGTGAAGTCTCGCAAGTCTAGCATAAAGAGGTATTTGAAGATATGAAATTTGGGCACTCTGTACCTCAAGGAATATTATCGCAGCAAACTGGAAGTAGCTCTGTTAGGATTTCACGTTTGCTTGAGTTTACATAACATTTTGCACGATCTTATAAAGACCTGTCCCTACATATTCAGTAAAGACAAATTAAGTAAAGACAAAAAGCTATGAAAGATGATAAAATAACCAATACGTTTTGCGTTTGAGGTTAACTTTCTGATGATTGAAGAGCTTTTGCTTGGCCTATACAAACTTGAAATCCCCCTTCCCAGAAGCCCTTTAAAGGCTCTGAACTCTTATGTGGTAAAGGGGCGGGACCGGTTTCTAATTATCGACACGGGAATGAACCGTGAGGAATGTCTGCGTCCGATGCGCTCTGCCTTGCAAAAGCTGGATGTCGACCTTGACAGGACGGACTTCTTCATCACTCATTTGCATGCCGATCATTCAGGTCTGGTGGGGGTTCTGGCCACTGATACGTCCAAAGTATACTTCAACAGGACGGAAGCCTCCTTTATTAATTTCCAGCCGTCCGAAGATTACTGGAAGAAGCACTTCGTCTTTTATGGCTCCCATGGCTTTCCCGAGGATGAAATGAAAAGGGTGTGGGAGGGTCATCCGGGCTATCGTTATAGCTCGAGACGTCAGATTAATTTTATCGCTATGGTAGAAGGGGGTGAGATAGAGATTGGTGATTACCTGTTCCGATGTATCGAAACACCGGGGCACTCCCCGGGACATATGTGCCTTTACGAGGCCAGCAAGAAGGTACTTGTCTGTGGTGACCATATTCTTTTTGACATCACTCCGAACATCACTCATTGGCCGCAACTGGAAAATTCACTCAAGCATTATCTAACAAACCTAGAGAAGGTTTATGCACTTGATGTGAGTCTTGTTTTGCCCGGCCATCGCAATATTTGGCACGACCATAGAAAAAGGATTACCGAACTGCAGGAGCATCACCGGGACAGGTTGAATGAGGCGTTGTCAGCTCTGGAAAATGGGGAGAAGACAGCCTGGGAAGTAGCCCCTTATATAACCTGGGATATAGACTGCAACTCGTGGGCAGAATTCCCTCCAGTGCAGAAATTCTTTGCTGTGGGGGAGACTATCGCCCACTTGGACTACCTCGAGGCAGACGGCAAGGTGCGCAAAGAGACGAAAAATCATAAGGTGCTGTATTCGCTGGCGTAGCGAAAATCAGTGGAAGCTTTTTGGAATAGCACGGAGAAAGATGAGCTATCGCAGCTACCGAAGTGATAATATCGCGCCGATACTGGCCATAATAATCCTCTGCTTCTTGGTGTATATAGCCACCATTGTAGCAGGGATGATGGATCACGACCTTATACCGCTGCTGGGGCTGCGAACTGCGTCTTTCCTGGCACAACCCTGGACAATCTTGACCAACCTTTTTGTCCATGGCGGTATATGGCATCTGGTATTCAATATGCTTACCCTCTACTTTTTCGGCAGCTTTTTAATCAGGCTCATCGGGGTTCGTGACTTTCTCATAATATATTTTGGCGGCGGAATACTGGGCAATGTATTGTTTATGCTCCTGGGTTCGCCTTATGCCATAGTTATCGGTGCCTCAGGTGCCATCTTTGCTCTGGGTGGCGCGCTTGCCATACTGACGCCCAGATTGCGAGTGTACGTGTTTCCCATACCGGCCCCTATCCCACTCTGGGTGGCGGTGTTGGTAGGTTTCCTCATAATGTCTTTTGTCCCTGGCGTGGCCTGGCAAGGTCACCTCGGCGGCCTAGTTTTCGGTCTAATAGCCGGCCTCGTCTTGCGTAGACGGGTGCGTACCCCATTCTCTTAGTTCGCCCACAGTACCATGCGAAGTCGGTTCTTCCACAAAGCAGGTTTATACCATTTTCTTTCCTCTCTCGACGTCTCGGCTGGAAATTTTGTCACCCTATATATCTCCGCCGCTTCTTTCCCGGACTATGTGGATGAGCTGTCATTAGGGCCGAAGTACGCTGCCCATGCCGATGAAATTGAGGAGGCGGTTAAAGCTGAGGCGGTCGTCAGTGGTGCCGAGAAATACGGGACCGGTGCAGCCATATTCTGGAATGGACTTGGGAACAAGCACATTGTCCTGCCACCGCTCCCCATCGCTGAGAACAAGGTTTCCGCAGGTAAACTTGATGTCTCAGTCCTACACGAAGTTCTGGAGAGGAGATATATCATTGGTGTCGTTCTGGTAACGTGGGGGTGGTATGCTTTAGGTATATTTGATGCTGATAAGCTGGTGGCATGGAAAACAGGCACCGGATATATACATAAAAAACACAGGAAAGGCGGCAGAAGCCAGAAGAGATTTGCCCGCAGGACCGAGGAGCAGAGGAAGGATTTCCTGCGCCGGGTCGGCAATAGAATTGAGGAGAAGTTGGGGAGCTTCGCCCCTGACCACATTTTTTTCGGCGGCAACCGGCTGATTTTAAAGCCGTTGATAGGGGAATGTAGATATCTGCAGGCAAAAGCCGACAAAATCTCGCCGCGGACTCTGGATGTAAGGTATGCCGATAGGGAAGCCTTAACGGGTAGCCTGGCCGAAATAACAAAGTCCCTCGTTTTTACTTTCTAAGGTAGAAGAGGGCTTATTGCCGAAAGAAGGCCGATTGCAATTCTCGGCTCAACTACATAAAATGGGATGCACCATTATATTATGATTCACAAGAGAATTTGCCTAGAGCATGAAAACGTTAATTCAAGGAGGTTAAAGGCATGAAGAATAAATTATTTGGTATGCTTGCAGTTCTCGTATTGGTCGGGATGTTATTCCCAGCATGCACGCCAGGCGAGGTCAAGGTTACAACGCCCAGCAATATTAAGCCCATCATTTTTGTTCATGGTTTTGCCGGTTCAGCAGCCCAATTCGAGTCACAGGCTATGCGATTTGAAAGCAACGGCTATCCCTCCAACTACATAGCAGCCTATGAGTACGATACCTCCGCCGGTCTCTCCCCTGAATTTCCACCGGCGGATGTTCTTGCGGGCATTGACCAGCTTATCGACACCGTTATCAAGGATACCGGCGCCGATAAGGTTGACGTTGTCGGGCATTCTCTGGGCACAATGGTGATGCAGACATACCTGAGAAGCTCGCCGGAACGTGCTGCAAGGGTTGCCCACTATGTAAATATCGACGGCAGGACAAGCACCGACCTTCCAGGTGGAGTGCCCACCTTGGCTTTATGGGCTGGGCAGAGACCGCCTGGATTCCTTCCTGCTGGTGAGATAGTAGGAGCGACGAATGTAAATCTTCCCAACGTGGTTCATGTCGAGTGCGCCACCTGCGCTGAGGCATTTGTGGAAATGTACAAATTCCTTACTGGCCAGGCACCGGCAACGGACAAGATTGTACTTGAGCCTTCTAGTAAAATTCAGCTTGCCGGAAGAGCGGTCATTTTCCCACAAAACACAGGAGCTTCAGATACCACTTTACAGATATGGGAAGTCGATGGCAAAACTGGCGCCAGAACCACGAGCCAGCCACAGGCAACCTTTCCAATAGGTGGGACTGGAGCCTGGGGCCCCTTTAATGCCAGGAGCAGCGTGAATTACGAATTTTGCCTGCTACAAGAAACTTTTATGACGCACTACTATTTTGAACCTTTTATAAGAAGCGATTACTTAATTCGTTTAAACACAGAGATGCCCGGCAAAGGGCTCAGCAGCCACGCCGATACCAGCGACCACCAAAGCAACCTTTTGATTACCAGGAACAAAGAATTTTGGGGCGACCAGGGCATTGACAGCGACGTTCTCACAGTCAATGGCTCTAATATAGTCACCCCTGCCATATGTCCCCTTAACAAGCTGGTAATTGCCATATTTGTTAATGATAATGGCGCTGACGATAAAAACGATCTTTCCACACCGATTCCTTATTTCTTTTCGGCAATTCCGTTTTTCATAAGCGGTGCTGACCTTTATATCCCGGCGGCTGACCCTCCGGATGGAATAATATCACTTGTACTTACACCACGGGGTGGTGGTGGTGGGACACAGGTGATAAACGTTCCCAACTGGGTATGTACGAAAGATAGAATCTATGTGCAGTTTAACGATTTTATCCAGGCTAAATAATTTAAGATGAAAACTCTAGGAATCGTTGGCGGTATTGGGCCAGAGTCAACCACAGAGTACTACCGCCAGATTATTGCATCATACCGCCAACGAAAACAGGATGGAAGTTACCCTTTAATCATAATAAACAGCATCGACATGAAAAAGATGCTGGATTTGATTGGTGCGAATGAATTAGTCAGGCTAACGGACTATCTATTGGGGGAAGTGCAGAAGCTGGCTAAAGCGGGAGCCGATTTGGTGTTGTTGGCATCCAATTCACCACACATAGTATTTGGTGAGCTTTCTCGCCAGTCACCGATTCCGCTGGTTAGTATTGTGGAGGCCACTTGCGAGGCGACTAAGAAATTAGGTCTGAAACGAGTTGGCTTGTTTGGCACACGCTTCACCATGCAGGGACGGCTCTATCCAGATACATTTTCTAAAGAGGGGATAACCATTGTAGTGCCTGGGGTGGAGGAGCAAGTCTATATTCATGACAAGTACATGAATGAATTGGTAAACGGCATTATACTTTCTGAAACGCGTGAACGATTGCTGGGAATAGTCGAGCGGCTAAAAGCGCAGGAAGGCATCGAAGGCTTGATTTTGGGGGGGACGGAACTGCCCTTGATTTTGAGAGAAGAAACATACAACGGCATACCATTTTTAGATACAACCAGGATTCACGTTGAGCGTGTCGTTGCTCAGATGCTGTCGTAGAAAGCCGTCCTAAGTCCGGTCCACCTGCAGAAGCTCGAAGCTTGCCTTCTCGCTGGTAATACGAACTGCGTCTGTGCCCAGTATCTCGAAGATGATTACCTCCCCCACCAGCCAGGTGGTTACACCGGGGCGCAGGCAGCCGGTGGTGGTTTTTCCTGACCTTCCCAGTGCGGCGTGTGTATGCAGCGTTGGTTTACCCTTGTTATCAGGAGCGATTATCCCCACACCGACTACCTCATGCACCCCGTCCACGGGGAGGAGCATTGGTTCGGGCGGCATTTCATCTGACCGTCGAGGGCCAACAACTACCTGACCATCGCCGATACCACCAATCAGAATGACCTGTCCTACAGAAATCTTCTTCTCCTCGGCAAAACTCTCGATGCAGGCAGGGATAGCGTCGCCATCTTCAAGGCGAATTACAAAAACCCGACCGATTTTCCCTTCAGATGACTTCATGGCAAGCCTCCTTTATGCTGATGGCTCTAGCTTTTGATGTTTACTCTTTTCCCTCTGATATTGGTTGACGTACTCAGAAATCATATCTCGAATGGGAAGATGATACGGACATCTTTCCTCGCAGTCACCGCACTGATTGCAGCTAGTTGCCTTTTCCACGATTGCACCCCAGATGCCTGAGACCAAATGTTCCGGAGGTAAACGACGCACCAAGCTGGGATACATCATGACAGTGGATATCAATATACCTTCTTTGCAGGGTTGGCAGTAGTCGCAGCGGTGGCAAAACCTGGTGCCAAGTTCCTGTTTTAGTTTTTGCATCTCTTCCAGCTCTGCTGCTGTCATTGTGTGGGGACCGTCCAGTATCTGGATGATTTCCTCTATCTCAGTCACTTTCTCTATGCCGCAGATTGTCACCATATCCGGAAACTGGAGAAGATATTTGAAGGCGATTTCAGCGTTGTCTATCATCCCGCCGGCCAGTGGCTTCATGACTATAAAACCGACGTTATGTTCTCTGACCAGGGGCAGAAGCTCATCGGCTGCTTCTGAGGTAACAAAATTAAACGGAAACATGATGGTTTCGAAGCGGCTTGATGCCACCGCTTTCTTGGCTACGTCTATCTGATGCGAAGTAATGCCGATATGTTTCACCAGCCCCATGTCTTTAGCCCTTTCCACCACGGCTATCGGCCCGTTGGGGCCAAGAACCATGTCCAGAGAGTTAAAGTCGCTGATGCCGTGGAATTGGTACAGGTCTATATACTCAACGTTAAGCCGCTCCAGGCTTAGCTTTAGGTGTTTTTCCACCCCCTCGCGCTTTCGTGAAAGCGACTTTGTGGCTATAATAAGCTCCTCCCGCCGTCCTGAGATAGCCTTGCCGATGCGTTCCTCGCTGGTGGTATAAGCATTGGCAGTATCAATGAAAGTGATGCCCAGGTCCAGGCATCTTTTGACCACGTTGACTGCTTCATCCTCGGTGAGCCTCTGAATTGGTATACCACCGAAACCCAATCGCGAGACGAGCATATTAGTTTTGCCCAGTCTTATCTTCTCCAACGTGCCACCTCAGAGAAATAAACCGCTTCGGGTAATTGTACCACGTCCTGAGATAAAGTTACCGCACACAAGGGCTGGCTGAAATGACAAGGCAGCAGGTTTTTACTTTTTGATGGCTTGCAAACTCCAACCTCTTTTATTGAAAGAGAACTGGGTGTAGAATTATGGTAAACATCTAATCATCATATATGGGCTACCAGGCTGGTGAAGGAGGCGTTCTATGCCATTGGGAGACAAAGGCTCAGATATCATAGAAATGCTGGCTAAGAATGAGGAGGCTGTGGCGCGGCTTTATAGAGCTTACGCAGATAGATTCCCGGAATATAAAGACTTCTGGGCTGGGCTGGCTGTCGATGAAGTAGACCATGCCAGCGAGCTACGCAGGTTGTGTGAAATTGCTGGCAGGAGGGGTCTGTATCCAAGTGAGGGTAGATTCAATACAACTGCCATCAGCGTCTTCTCGAGCTATTTGGAGAGGGAGTCCGAGCCTAACAGAGTAAAAGCATTGTCTTTGATTAATGCCTTGTCTGTCGCCGTGTATATTGAGGAAAGTATAATTGAGCATAAATTCTTTGATGTTTTTGAGACAGACTCGGTCGAGCTTAGACACGTTCTCCTAAATCTAGCTGCTGAAACCAAAAAGCATCTTGAACAGGTACGACAACTGTGGAACGAGCATAGACAATCGGTAAGGCGGTAGGCTTGAGCAGATGTTATATGTTATAGCCACAACGAGATGAAGCTACAACTACGCAAAATCGATTAGCTAGTTGTCTGGTTGCACAATTTGGCGGATTATGTAGGGACGGTCGGACGGACCCTTGTGATATAATCATAAGTCGAGTTCAGGGGCAATCATGAATGATAAGGAGGTAAAGAATGGGTTACTTAGAAGAGATGGCGAAATATCAGAAGACGGAAAAACAGAAAAGCTTCTCAGCCGATTTTCTCGAACGGCAACAGATAGAGGATTACGAGTTCTGGGATGAAATAGAGATAGGCAAGGAGACTGTAATACCGTTCAAGTTTGAGGTCAAGGCTGAGGATGTGATTGCTTACGCCGAAGGAGTTCCTGATGCTAATCCAGTGTTTTATGATGAGGAATACGCCAAGAAATGCGGCTATGATGGATTGGTGGCTCATCCCATGTTCGCTACTCAGGTCCTTTTCTTTGTTCTCAAGAAGGGGCATGGTAGCTGGATTAGGACTCCGGGGTCCAGAAATCCCGGCCAGATAATTGAATGGCATGACCCGATTCGGGTAGGCGATGTCCTTACTGTTAAGACTAAAAGCCATGATAAATGGATTAAAAGAGGGAAATATTACATGAGGTATCTGTCCGAGATGTACGACCAGAACGGCAAGTTGAAGGGAAGATGCTTCATGACATTGGTCTTGCCTAGGTCCAAGGCCGATGTGTTGAGGTTCATCAAGGGCGAGCATGCTCTGGAGGCGTGAGTAATGCACGCGAGCTCTAAAGCAACCTGAGAGATTGCCACGCTTGGCTCGCAATGACAGAGAGGAATTATCCACATTTAGGGAGGTAATGATAATGGCAAAGAGGTTAACCTTTGAGTGGGTAAATTGCGGTGATGTGCTGCCTGAAGTTAAGCAACACGTAAGCCAAGAGGTTATCTGGAAACACGCTGTAGCCTCGCTTGATTATAACCCGGTTCACACCCATCCAGAGTGGTGCAAGACAGCCCAGGTGTTCGGCTTGCCGCTTCCGGTGATGCATGGTAATCAGACGATGTCACTGATGGCTACCGTCATTACCAACTGGGCGTTCCCTGTCGGTGGCAGGTTGAAGAGAATGGAGGTCAAGCTTATTAAGCCTGTGCCTGTCGGTTCTAGCTGCACTTATGGCGCTGCTGTGACCGAAAAGCACCCGATTGGCAAACGGGAAAACTTTGTAGTTCTTGATTTGTGGGTAATGAATCAAGATGGAGAAAAGGTAGCCGTCGGCACGGCACAGGTTATTCTACCTTAGTAACATGCCTTGTTTCGAACGAGGTTTTAAAGCAGATTATTGGAGGTGAATTATGGAAAAACACATCTCAACAGGGCTGGTTGCCCTTCTGTTTGCTGTATTGTTGACTTTCTTCATTTCCGCGCCTGTTTTGGCGGCCGACCTTCGTAGCGAGGATACCGTCACTATTGCCAGTGGGGAGGTAGTTGATGATGACCTCTATATAGCCGGTAGCACTATTATTATTGATGGCATCGTTAATGGTGACCTCTGGGCGGTTGGTAGCACTATTACGGTTAACGGTGAAGTCAAGGGCAGCATTGTCGCTGCCGGCCAGACGGTCAGTATTAACGGTAATGTTGCCCATGCAGCGCGACTGGCGGGAGAAACAGTCAATATCAACGGCGATGTTAGTGGTGACCTGATAGTTTTCGGTAGCCAGGCGAGTATCGCTAACAAAGCCAAAATCGGTGGTGATTTTCTTTTTGGCGCCGGGAATGTACGTATTGGCGGGCTTGTTGAAGGAGATGTCAAAGGTGGTGGTGGTGAAGTTACCATTAGTAATGGAGTTAAGGGAGACATTGAACTTAAAGTTGACAACCTGGCCGTAACATCTACAGCGGATGTTGGTGGCGATTTGACCTACACCAGCGAAAATGAAGCTGATATTCAGTCCGGTGCTGAGGTCGGCGGTAAAACCACCCACAATGTGCCGGAAATAAAGAAACCTGCCCCATTCAGTGGAATAGGTGGTAAGGTGGTGGGCTTCCTGATGGCGTTGGTGACAGGTATAATTATCATCTTGATTGTTCCTAGAAGGTCAGCGTCAATCGCTGATTCAATACGAAGTAAACCTTGGACAAGTCTGGGTTGGGGAGCTGTCATTTTGTTCGCTACCCCTGTCGCTGCCATAATGGTGTGCATTACGGTCATCGGTGTACCGGTGGGATTAATTGCCTTGGCCCTGTATGCGATAGCTATTTATATCAGCCAGGTCTTCGTTGGTCTGTTCATAGGGCGATGGATTATCGTGCGCTCTAGAGAGGTGGAGTCCAAGGCTATCATGGTGGGAGCTCTGGCATTGGGGCTTGTTATTCTTAGTTTGCTCAGGCTGATACCATATCTGGGCTTTTGGATCGGACTCGCCATAGCTCTTTTCGGTCTGGGGGCTGTGTTAGTCTCAGCAACTAGATTACGAACTGAGGCACAATAAGTGAGTTCAACTTAGACGGATGTTCGCTGGCATAGGTTACTTTGCCTCAGCAGCGGTTTTCTGCTTAAACAGTTGTGGCAGAAATTCGGGGAACCGGCCCATTTCAGCTATATTGTGTTGACGCAAAGAATCAAGGAACTGTTGAGGTACAACTGCGGGAAGAATAAATGTGGAGCGCATTTGTGTTCCGTAAGACGTCTCTTCATATTCATGGACGGCACTACCGAGGGGTATGTCGTCAGCGCCGGCGGCAAGGGCACTGCCGACATTGACATGACTGTAAATTGTAGCAATGGGCGCCGCACTAGGCTCCTCCCAGCGGATGCGTAAAATATGAGCCGGTACGTCGCTTATACTCTCGCAAGCCATATGGATAGCACCGGCATGTCCCACCTCGCTTGGCGGGATTTGCCACTCAAGCGCAACATGGTCCTGCGGGTGCCACAACCTGTAAGTATCGTTATCCATGTTGTCCCACCACCAGTCTAGCATATCAGGCGTAACACCGCGTAACTCATGTTCAATAACCAGAGCCATGGTCTTACCCTTTAATAATTCTTTGTAGACCACCTCCGGGGATGATTTCTTCATCTTTCTGTTTACCTCCTTAATTACCTTAGCAGGGGTTTCGGCTAATAAGTTTTTGATTAGCCTGTAGAACTCTTCAGGCTCTTTATCGAGCGATAGGTTCTCCATGGGGCACATATCTTTCTGGTTGGGCTTCTGGATGTAGGGCACGATTTCGGTCAGGTGATACTTGACGCCGTATTTCTCCAGCACCTCGACGGCAAGCTGGCTGCCCAGCGGACTGTAGACTTCCCGGCAATTTGCCTTAATGCATAGTAGAGCCGCAGCATGCCCCATTATTTTGTCGAAGATGACTACATTCCGGTGATCGGAGGCGAATTTCTCGAGGTACTCGACGAATGGCAGCAGCCCGTCCTTGTTTGAGGTAAAGATGAGCTTGCCGCCTTCATATACTTGGAGAGTTTTGCCGCTGGTCAGGAATTCATCGAACAAGGGTTTGTACATGTGCTTTGCATGTGGGGTAATCGGCGACGCTAAAGGTCGCAGCTACTTTCTAGTTCTTTCTACCTGAACCTTTTCCACCAGCCAGACTATTATCGGTATAGAAACCAACTGTACAACTATGCCTGGCCAGCCCTGCTTAATCGTCGACCAAAAGGAAACAAATGGATTCGCCTCTAGGCCTAGAGGGCTGTAGCTTGTCCCTGCGATGAAGTATATTAACAGAATTGCCAGTAGTAGCATCATGCGTCCGCCTATGATGGCTCCGAGCAATGACCATATTGTTCGCAGGTTGTATTTCTGGCGCAGTATACCGGCTATAAAGCCATAGGCTGAAAGCTCAATTATAATCTGCGGCAGAACATTCAGGACAGGCATACCCGAGATGAAATAGCTCACCAGTGGCGTAAGCAGTCCGACAACCAGGCCGGCACGCCAGCCAAATAGCAGCCCGGCTATCAATACGAAGATGTGCATGGGCAGAAAGGTGGGCCCGGCAAGATGAAATTGGTGGAAAGCCCAGGGCATGAATACAGCCAGAGCAACGAACATGACTGTAAGGACATAGCTCCGGATGTCGTTGTATTTTAGTGCCATAGGGAAGGTCTGAGGTCTAGAAAAGGCGATTCTGTCAATCATCAGTAAAGGCTCCTTTCAGCATAGACAACTGTTTATGTTTTTCTGCTATTGTTCGTTAAGCAAGATGTCCCTGACCTGTGTGGCAAAGGCTTCGCTCTCGGGGTCGCCGGTAACCAATTGAATCTGGTCGGGCGATTTTATGCCCAGGCCTAGCTCAGCGGCTCTGGCAATCTGGCCTTGCTCGAAGATGCTTCCTTGGCTCACCAGCGAAGTTGTGCCAAGTAGCCGCAATATGGCTACTCCCACGGCATCAATGGCCACACGGTCGCTGCCTGCAAGGAGCACATTAGCCTGGGCCCGGGTGCCCTGGTCCGGACCACCTTTGACAAAGGCGTCCACACCATCCAGCACAACTAAATCAGGAGAATAGGCGGTGTTGATTTCGGCTATCATCTGTCGGATGTGTGGTGACCCGTGCAGCTCTTGCATGTATGGATAGCCTTTGCCTGCTACCATACCTACGGAGTTTTTCAGGGAAATTGTGAAGTGGCCGCCGTAAGCGTGGGCCTTCAGGCAGCAAGTCTGCACGATGGATTCTGCCTCAAGGTAAAGACGAGGGAAGAGAAAGCCATCTTTCCAGTGGCTATCTTTGGGATGGAAGTGAACCCAGCCATCGGCCCCAAGCTCTTCTAGGTTGACGATGTCAAAGCCCAGCTCTTGAGCCAGCTCAAAGACCCCTTTATCTTTCATCACTCGCTGGGTGGTAGTCATTGGGCCACAGCGTTCGGCAAGAATGATGCGGGTAGCCCCCATCTGCTGAAGGGTTAAGACCAGGGCGCGCAAGGTGTCGTTGTGAGTGGAGCCGGGAGCTGGGTCGGCGGTATTGAAATTGGGCTTGAGGACGACTGATTTGCCCCGCACCGGATTGGACTGGAGCAAAGCGATAGCCTTGGGCACGCCCTCTAGCCGGTTTTGGGTGCGCACCAGACTTACCGTGGTTGGCAATTTCTCAGTGGACATGGGTACTTTGTGTTAATCTTTTTCATCTATATTATAGCTGACAAATGTCAATCGGACAAAAAGGTCGACCTTGACAGGGATCTGAGAAGCGAATAGGATTTGTCTCGGCAGTGACAGATGGCGAAATCTTGCCAATCATATTGCTGTTCAACAATGAGGAGGTGATAGAAAATGTGGAAGCTTGGCCTGGTCTTTGTGAGCTTGTTATTGATAGCGTTCGCTATTGCCGGCTGTGCGCAACCGGCGCCATCAGAAGAAAAACTACAGTCTGAAGAAGCGGCAGCCCCAAAACCTGAAATGCCCCTGGTGGATAGCAGCGCAGCGTTTGTCATTACCAGCTCTGCTTTTGTGGCTGGGGCGAAAATTCCCGTCAAGTATACCTGTGAAGGACAAAACGTTTCACCGCCGCTCGATTGGAATCAAGTCCCGGCTGGGACAGCCTCGTTTGCCCTGATAGTTGATGACCCGGATGCTCCCTTCGGAGTTTTTACACATTGGGTTATCTTCAACTTGCCGCCTGATACCCGGGGCTTGCCAGAAGCTGTGCCTAAGGACGGCAAGCTGGCCAGTGGAGCTTTACAGGGCAAGAGCGGTGCCGGCAAAATTGGTTATTTTGGCCCCTGTCCACCGTCAGGCTCTCCGCATCACTACCGCTTCACTCTATGTGCATTAGATAAGTCCTTAGATTTGGCTGCCGGCGCGTCAAAAGAGCAGGTGCTGCAGGCTATGCAGGGGCATATACTTGCCGAAAGCCAGCTCATAGGCATATATCAGCGCTGAGCCTTATTTAGCCACACTTGACCCTAGCACAACCAATATAGGGACAGACCTTCGGGTCTGCATTTTTCGGACCGGGGGTAATGTAAAAGTCAAACATCAAAATGCAAAATGACGATTCAAAAGTCGAAAGTAAAGGCAATCTTCATGTCTATACGGTCTCGAAGAGCAAAAAGTAATATTTGCATTTTCATCTGGCATTTTGACTTTTAAGTTTTGATTTTTGATATATCTACGTTGGAAAGGCCTACATTCTTTTCGAGAACCCCTCTTTTTTATGGAAGAGGCTAGCACAAGCTATTGACAGACGACTACCTCGTATGGCAAAGTAGTTATATAATTCTTTAGGGGGTGTGCTATGAGGAAAGTCGCCGTTGTTGCTGACAGCGTCTGTTGTCTGCCGCAGGAGATAGTGGAGAAATATGATATCAGTGTGGTACCCCTCCAGATAGTCTACGAAGGCAAGAGCTACCGCGATGGAATTGATATTACCCCTAACGGAATCTACAAAATCATGCGGAAAAAGGAGAACTTACCCACCACTTCAACAGCATCAGCCGGTGACTTCCTCGAAGTCTATCGGCAGGTGGGGCAGAAAGCCGAAAGCATACTTTGTATCACCGTGACCAGTTTGCAAAGCAAGACTTTTGAGGCAGCGTCGGCAGCCAGGGAGATAGCCAAAGAAGAGATGCCAAACACTACCATCGAGGTGTTTGACAGCCGCTCTGTGGCTGCTGCCTTGGGGTTTATTGTTCGTGAGGCGGCTCGAGTGGCCAGCAAGGGTGCAGGGATGGCTGAGGCAATCGAGGCGGCACGAAAAATAATGGGCAAGGTGAATTTCCTGGCCATGCTGGATACGCTCTACTATCTCGCCAGGCTGGGTCGCATCGCCAGAGCCGCGGCTTGGGTTGGCTCTGTGCTGGATATGAAACCTGTACTGGAACATAATCCGGAGATTGGTGAGACGATGCCCGTGGCACGCCCCAGGACTAAGAGAAGGGCTGTAGAGTGTATGCTTAAGATAATGGCACAGAGGATGGGCGATTCTAAAGTACATGTCATGGTGCAGCATGCCGATGAGTTGGAAGAAGCGAAGAAGCTCGCTGCTGAGATTGAATCGAGATTTAAATGCGCTGAAATGTATATAACTGAGTTTGCCCCAGTCATGGGGGTGCATTGTGGCCCCGGGCTCCTTGCCATCGGCTTCTACGCCGATTAAGGATGATAAAATTTAAGACGCAGAGGCTGATATTGCGAACGTCTTAGTAGGATTGCGCAGTGACAAAGTAGGTTAAAATGGGACTGATTAACCGCCTCAAAGGGCTGTGACATCTTGATTTCTACTACCCCGGAATTGAAGTTGTAAGTTCCATCGCAGGCGAAGGGGCTTTAGTCAACCTTAAAGATTCAGCAACGTAGATTATTTTGTCCCGGTTGACAGCGACAAAATCAAATGTCAATGCAGTATTAGCCAGTGCCGGATATATTTCCACATTTGTTAGTGGTAAGAAATTGTCAGCCCTCTCAACGGCATCTAACAGTTTTTGCCACGCTTGAGTATATATCTGGCCCGTTAGGGTATATAATTTCATACGTATCTCTGCTTCAATGGGGGTTTTCGCTTTCACCGGGTATATTTTTGGTATATCATTAATTTCTGACATTTTAGGTTGATGTCCATTATCTTCGCAGACAAAAAGAATATTAGCCTTCCTAACGTAAATAGATGACATAAATTCCCTTTCTCGATTTGGGAATGACACCTCGACCTTGGTAAGTGGCACGAAGTCCTTTCCAATGGGCAACGAATTTGGTATAAAGCCTTGATTAAGGGCATCCAAAAGGCGTTGATGATTCATGCAATAGGTATGGCCGGTAAGGGTGCACGTCTCAGTGTACGCTACTACTTTTACTTGCTTGAGTTTTGCATTGTCATTCAAGATGTCAGTTGATTGCGTGAAAAATGATTCAGCTTGAATCGAAATTCTGCCTTCTATCGGTCGTCCATTTATCATGTCGGCCATATTTGTACTCCTCAAGGATATCTATGTATATCATAATATACGTTTCCGATTTGGTGAACCCCTCATTAGTCCTTTTTTAACTCATACTTTTGTACTGTGAACGTAGCTTCGCTAATCCACGGCAGATCCTTTTCATCCGCACATATCAGACGATGTACATCAATGCCTGTTTTATTACCTCTTCTTCTACTAGAATCTTCAGCTCCTCTAATAATCGTCTATAGTGATACGAGTTAACAAGCAGATGTTATGTCTGTGCAGTGGCCTATATCAAAAGCAATGCAGCCGTGTAGATTGCGCTTAAGATATGTGGAAACTCAGTCCTCAAGCCTTGAAAGTTGTGTCATTTGTTTTGGACTTTGCGGACGGCTTCATCGCACTTTGCCTCTTGCCAGCGAGGCAAAGATGCCGCCGAAGCATAGGGCGGCAAATATGATAAATGCCGTGTTCACGCTGCTCAGGAAAGCCGGATGATATTCCGGTGTGATTTGCACATGGCCGATGTATACGGCGAATATCAGCATTACCATGCCCATGCCCATGCTGAACATCATCCCGAGCTGCCGCATCGTAGCCAGCGTTGCCGAGGCTACCCCGTAAAATCTCTTGTTAACAGAGCTCATAACCGCGTTTGTGTTGGGGGAGGTGAAGAGGGCGAAGCCGAAGCCGAGGGTTATTAAACCGGCTATGATGAACCACAGGCTTGTTGTCTGGTCTAAGAAAATGAAGAAGATAAGGCCGATGACAGCTAGTCCCATACCTGCTGAAGACACAATTCGCGGCTCGATTTTGTCGGAAAGCCTACCGGCGAACGGCGAGAAGATAGCCTGCACCACGGGTGACGCTACCAGTACTAAGCCGGCGATTTGAGGGGTGAGACCTTTTATGTATTGGAGGTACAGGCTCAGGAGAAAGCCAACGGCGAACGTAGCGCTGTAATTGATTAATGCCGCCAGATTGGATAGTGCGAATACCGTGTTGTTCCTGAACAGGCTTATATCAAGGACGGGGTTTTCCACTCTGTTTTCCCATTTAACGAAGGCTATGATTCCGAGGACACCAGCTAGAATTAGCCCGGCACCTGGCAGCTCTGGCAGCATGGTGAATCCATACATTATGGCTATAAGCATCAGGCTGTAGATTATGGAGCCAGCGATATCTAGTTTTTCCCCTCTCGCTTCAGCCCATTCGCCTTTCATTTTCCAGAAGACAAGAGCGATTATCAGTAAGCCCAGAGGTACATTTGCCCAGAAGATGCTTCTCCAGCCGAGGTATTGTGTTAATAGCCCTCCCACAAATGGACCTACTGAAAGTCCTGCATAGACAGCGGCAACATTTATGCCCAGGACTCTGCCTCTCTCCTCGGGAGGGAATACTGATGTTAGAATAGCCACGCCGGTACTGAAAATCATTGCCCCGCCTATTCCTTGTAAGACCCTAAAGGAGATGAGCATGGCCGCTGAAGTTGACACTGCCGAAAGAAGTGAGGCAGCAGTGTAGGTAAGCATGCCGTAGGTAAAGATTCGCTTCCTGCCATATATGTCGGCTATTCTGCCAAGAGGGACGAGGAACATGGCTGCTGACAGGATGTATGCCGTAGCCACCCAGCTCAGCATGATGGCGTCCATGGCTAATTCATCCCCAATTGAGGGGAGTCCAATGGCTATGGAGGAGCCCATGAAGGGGGTGAGGAAGGAGCCCACCGTAGTCACCAATAAAGCGGCTTGCCGACTTGGTGCCTTGTCCATGCCTGTCTCAGATTCTCGAATTTGTGTAAACTTGCCAATTCTACCACTTGTTGCCTTTGGTGTGAAGGCGAGATTTGCTTGGCCTGAAATTGGCAATATGAACACAAGAGAATAACATTAATGGAGAGGTTTTTATAAGCGGAATTTAAAGGGGCGAAGCCCCTTTAATAATTTTCTTCCCTCTCCCCTTATGAAGGGGAGAGGGATAAAGGGTGAGGGGTTGGTAGGAATCCCATTAGTGACAACCTAGGTGTCACTGGTGTATGCTATTAGGGAATCTGACGGAAGGGTAAGGCGCAGGCTATGAGACGGTCAGCTGAAGCCTATCTCGATATAGAGACCACCGGTTTATTACCTGGTTACGACTACATAACTGTGATAGGCGTGCTCCGTTGCGATGGCGGAAATAATGAACTCGTTCAGTTGGTAGGCGATGAGGTCACCAGGGGCAATCTCATCACCGCCCTTAGGAACGTAGAAACCGTCTATACCTATAACGGCAGAAGATTTGATATTCGTTTCATTGCCGCGTCTCTTGGCATGAACCTCGACACTCAATACGACCATCACGACCTGATGTATGATTGCTGGAGATGCGGCTTATATGGTGGCTTGAAACTGGTTGAGCGACGGCTAGGCATCCCCCGGCAGCTCCAGGGCGTCAACGGATATGAGGCAGTACGATTATGGTGGAGTTACCTCAAGGGCGGCAACCAGAGCGCCTTGAAGCTTCTACTGAAGTATAACAGAGAAGATGTGGTGAACCTCAAAGTGCTGAGAGACAGGCTGAATTCGTTCTGAGGATTGCCTCTGCAATGGTGTGGCTGGTTCTCTAAAGCGCTGCGAAGCCCGAAATCCTGATATTTAAATTCTAAGCAAATTCCAAGATTCTAATTTGCTTTACAATATCCCATTTGCCAGTGTGAGCTAAGCCTGGCTGGCAAAACATGTCTAACGTGAGCCGAGCTTGGCGGGTCTCCAGAGAATAAGGGAAATTACCATTACTGCTATTCCAGTCACCATGGCAATGGTCAAGGCATATTCAGGCACCTCCATTCCGGTCACATTGAATATGGCAGTTGCCAGAAGCGACCTGGTTCGCAACCAGCTTTCGCTGGTGTCATAAAACATTCTCAGCTTATATTCTAAGTCGGTTATAGGACAGGACTTCAATATCCCCGTCGACAGTGCCACCTGCAAGCCCACTGCCAGGGCAACGAAAACCCAATAGAATATCTTCCAATTGCGACGTGTTTTGAAGAAGCCTATGGCTAAAAGCACCACCGAAACAGCAAAGAAGCTTATCAGGGAAAGGTGTAGCCCTGTAACTACATCGGCAAGAATCTTCCAGTGCATTATATGCCAGCCAGATTTTCGGCGAGTATACTTTACGTTCAGTTCTGTGTCAATCTTGGGTAGTGGTCAATTTGGACATAGTGTTAGGGCTAATAAGAACAGATGTGTTGGAAAAAACTTGACAACGCATAGCGTATATGCTATACTTACCGCTAGTAATAAGACTGTTGGAGTCCGAAGGTCGCCTTAATTGGCGGCAGTAGTCTACGAGCTATGGGATCCTTCGGGCTTTGTTTTTGCCTCCATTTGATTTAACCATTCATATTCTTTCTTCAAATTGAGTAATTCATTATCATCGGCATGCAAAAATTTGAAGCCATAGGAAAATAGATTACCGCCCCTGCGATAGAAGCGCTTGCATAAACTGAGAATATATCGCGGTTCAATAAATCCCAACTCGCTGTATTCTAACCCGTCATTAGCTGCACCACAGATGCAATCAGATGCCTGCAATAGCAGACTTTGCCGTTTCTGCATTATTTTATAATTTCCCCAATCCAAATTGTTCCAAGATATTTGTGTTTCGGGTATTCCTTGAGATAAAGAGGATAAATAATCAGTCATCCCCTTATAGCTAATGTTAGACCGGTATTCGAAGGTCGGGACGACTTTCTCGTTTCCATTATCACGAGCATACCATGTTAGCCTTTCAAGTAAAAGTCTTACCGAATAGAAATACATGGCGCACTTCTGTTTTAAACCCTTTGCCTCAACAATATAGGGATGGGTTTTATCTGTTGTAATAAGTATGTAAAGCCATTTTTCTGTTAATAATTCTTTACATACGTATAATTTCTTATCATGTTTTTTGATATCTCGCCAGTGTAATGGTTGGTCTTCTCTCAAGTTAAACCTATTTCTAATCCTAGTAACCATTGAGCGGGCTTGTTCTTGTAGTGAATCGTGAACGACAAGTGCTCCCACAGTAAACCACCTGGAACCACCGCAGGTTATGCCCTCATCCCCACTTTCGTCTATGTAGCAGTTGAATGCCATACGAACATTATAAGTGCTAATTTTTGTACATTCAATATTATCATTGGGTAGTGGGTCAAAACATGAGTCATGGTGGTATAATATTAAGCTCGTGCGCTGAGCATCTTTAGAAATGAAAAAGGATAGTTATTTTGGCAGCTGAGACGAAAACAAAGGGCTTCTATGGGTGGTGGTTAATATTCTTCCTTTGGGTTGTTTATACCATCCCCATCGGTTTTGCCTTCTACAGCCCGGCGGTGCTCTATCCGTTTATGATTGAGGAGATGGGATGGTCGAGGGGAGAAACAATGATAGGCGCTACTGCCTTAATGTTTCTCTTTGGCCTCACTGGCCCACTGGCTGCCTGGATGATTGGCCGTTTCGGAGCGCGTGTTACCCTGGCTATCGGCGGAACCATTGTGACCATGGCTACATTTCTCATGGGCTTGATAGGCCACATCTACTCAATGTACCTCGTTCTGTCTCTATTTGTTGGCTTGGGGGCAGCGCTTGCCTCGATGATTCCGGTTCAAACGGTGATCGTCGCTTGGTTTAGTGCCCGCCGTGCCATGGCTATGGGCCTGGTAATGGGAGGTGGAGCTATTGGTGGTTTTTTGGCGCCTCAAATAATAAGTGTGGCGGTTGAGGCTGGCGGTGGAAACTGGCGCGTTGGCTGGTTTATTATCGCCTTGGCTTCAATAATCGGGATAGTTGTGGCTATGCTTACGGTGCGAAACCAGCCATCTGATGTAGGTCAACATCCTCATGGGCTGGCTCCGCATGAAGCGGAGGCAGCAGTAAGCGATACCACTCGGGCGACGCGAACATATCGCACCCCCGTTGATTGGACTTTGCGCGATGCTCTAAAGGCGCCAACGTTATGGCTTTTAGTGGTTGCTGTGGTGTGCAGTTTCTTTCTGTGGCAGGTGATTGTCACTCAGGGACCTCTCCACTTGCAAGACCGTGGTTTTGACCCGGCCATGGCGGCCTTCTTCTACAGTTTGGCTATCGGCTTGAGCATTGTGGGGCGTTTCACTACTGCCGCTCTGGGTGACATTATCGAGCCACGCTTCCTTTTTGCCTTCGGTGCTTTTTGCGTTCTGCTGGGAGGGTTTCTGTTCTGGTTCGTCTCGCCCGAGGCTATGTGGACGGCTTATCTATACCCGCTGCTGGCCGGTTTTGGCTTCGGGCTAGCCTATATCTGTGTCCCCACTATTATTGGTAACTATTTGGGGGCCACGGCCTTCGCAAACATTAATGGAGTGGTTTCGCCTATTTCGATGTCGTTTCAAGCCATGGCTGCGCCTCTGGCAGGGTTTGTTTATGACCTCCAAGGCACCTATTTCACAATCATGGTCATCTCTTGGATAGCAGGAGCCATTGGCTTTGTAGCTATTTTCCTGTGTACGCCACCAAAACCAAAGATAGACACGAATGTTGGCTCAGTCTAGACAGCGTGTCTATAACCAGGCTCTTAATCGTCTGAAGGCAGCTATTTTCTCCTGGTCACCAACTTTGGCCTTTTCCAGAGCTTTATGCAGGATTTCGATGCTTCTATCGTAGGTTTTCCTGTCCACAGGATAAGGGTGACCATCTTTGCCGCCGTGGGCGAAGCTGTAGCGGGCTGGGTCACGAAGGCTGACCGGTACATCGTAGATAAGCTCTGAGATCAGGCTGAGGGCGCGGATAGTTTTTGGGCCGACACCTTCTAAGCTCAGTAGATTCTCGAAGTTGTCGGGTTTATGCTCATAGGTGATAAGAAGGGTCTTATGTAGACGGTCGGGATGGATATCATCGAGGCTGAGGTGATGGCGAGATGGCAGGTCTAGGGTCTTGAGTCTCTTTAACTGGCTGATGAGTACCTCTGGTTTTTCCTCAAGTGTGATCTGGGTGATGGTGTCCCGTGCCGGTTGGCTCTCAGCGGCTACTAGATTTAAGGCTGTGCCTTTAGCCTGTGAGCAGATGGCAGAATGGGGTTCGCAGACAAAATCGGTTATTTTTTCGCCCAGCCAGTGATAGCGGCGGGCGTAGCGATTGTTTTCATTCATCCCCTGCTGGACTACCGACCATGAACCATCGGCGGTGAAGAGGAAGGTATGGTGGTATAGTTGATAGCCGTCTTGAAGTGCTGAGTTATCAACCTTGGCTGCCATACGGCTGGCATAGACCAGGGTTGATGGGTTTGACTTTAAGAGATGACCGTAGTTCTCTATTTCAGCTGGAGTTTTCCGCGATGTTCTGCCCTTGCCGCCGGCGATGAATAAGCCCAGGTCGGTTTCCAGCCCTCTTATCCCTTCCTTGAGGGCACCGCATGCTGTGGTGGTGACGCCGCTGGAGTGCCAGTCGTAACCTAGGACGCAACCGAAGGCTTGAAACCAGAAAGGGTCTGACAGGCGGCGGAGCATCTCATTAGGACCGAACTCGGTGGTGATGGCGATGGTGATTTCCCGAGCCAGCTTGGTCATGCGGTCGAATAGCCACCGCGGCGCTTTGCCGTAGTGCAAAGGCAGATTGGCAATTCCAGTTCGTTGTGCCGAGTTGGTCATTTGCCCGGTTTTATTGCATGGACCTTTAGGCTTCTAATTGAGCTGCCTAGCTTTTTAAGATCATCTCTGGGGATAGCTAGGTCAGTAATTAGTGTCTGTAATGTCGGGTCGTTTAGTGCGTAATCAGTAGGGAAAGATGTCTCATCAACTATATTTACTCGCTTGAACCCCGCTGCCTTGACAGCCTCTAAATATTTATCCTTCATTTCAGCGCCAGACACACAGCCGATGTAAGCAGCCACAGAGTTCTTTATCGAATCCGGAAGTTCTCTCATCAAAACTATATCTGAGACCATCAATCTGCCACCCGGCTTCAACACTCTGAATGCATCTTGGAAGACCCTTTCTTTTTCCGGCGATAGGTTGATGACGCAGTTGGAGATAATTACATCGGCATAATTATTAGCCACGGGCAGGTTTTCAATTTCGCCCAGCCGGAACTCCACGTTTCCGTAGCCGCCTTTCTGGGCGTTTTCTCGGGCTTTTTCGACCATCTCCGGCGTCATATCCACGCCGATAACCTTGCCCGTTTTGCCTACTTTGTTAGCCGCCAAGAAACAGTCGAAACCGGTGCCTGAGCCAAGGTCGAGTACAACCTCACCTTCCTTCAAAGAAGCTAGTGCTACTGGGTTGCCACAGCCAAGGCCTAAATTAGCTCCCTCTGGAACTGACTGTATATCCTCGTCGGTATAGCCTATCATCTTGCTCATATTTGTGGCTATGTTGGTTGTGCCACAGCACGGATTCTGTGGAGCACAACAAGAACTGCCGCTTTTGGCAACTTGGGCATAGCCCTCCCGAACGACTTTTTTGACCTCTTCTTTTTTCATTTTCTGACCTCCTATCTAGATAAAATTAGTATTATGATTTCCCCTTTTGTTTGCTTTCTACCCTAACTGGGCAGTGATACTGCTACCGTCAGCCTCCAGGACCACAGGAGCCGGAGTTGGAGGGAGGGCATGGGGGAATAATGATTACTGGCATAAATGGTTCCTTTACCGAAAACTGGCCGCTAAGGTCACCAATGGTAACCACGTAAGTCCCAGGTAAATCTCTGGATATTTTGAAGACCAGCATACAATCAGCCCCGGCAGGTATAGTCAGTTTCTCAGTCTGGTTTGTGACGCCGTCTATCTTCAATTCAGCAGTGTAGCTGCTCTGAGTACCACCTACGTTGACTATTTTGGCGGTGATAATTATATTCCTCCCGCTGTCAACCTCAGTTGGGTTGATCTCCAGGTTAGAAAGACGAAATTCCGCAGGTAAAGGCTTTTCGACCACGAGGGTTGATTCCATGCTTCCAACCGAGATTCTATAGGTTCCAGCCTGGCTTCTGGTAAGCGTGAAGGTTATTAACTCTGTGGCTCCGGGGGCAAGTGCAACGCTTTTCCTATCATCCGCTACGCCGTTGACCATCAAAGGCACGTTGTACGTATCCGTTTCGGCGTTGTTGTTTCTAACCTCAACCTCAACGGTGGCTTTCTCACCGGTGGTAATCTTTGCTGGTGTAACGTCTAGAGACAATACTTCGAAGCCGGGCTGAGCCTCAACGCAGGCCTGCAGGAACATCAGCATTGTCATCAGCGCAAGTAAGCATATCGTGCCAATGGTTTTTTCCTTCATAGTCGGCAGACATATATTTGTTAGCGAACTCAATTCAGTTGCCATAGAAGACTTCCATAATGATTAGCATTTTAAAGTGTTAGAATCAGCCAGAAGCCTGCAGCTATCAGCAGGATGCCAGATGCGATGCGAATCGGCCCGGCAACCTTGTTGGCAATTCCGGTCAATCTACCGAATCCTATACCTAATATAGCTGCTACCATAGGTAGGCTATACCCAATGGCGAACACGGCCAGTATCAGGGCACCCCATCCTCCCTGTCCTTTTAATACAGATAAGCCGAGAACCACTGGTAGTATCATCGGGCCGCAGCATGCCATGGTATAGGTTATACTGGCACCGCCGACACCCAATCCCATAACCGAAGCCCCTACAAAGCCCCGTGGGAGATTCCTTTTAACCGGGCTGAATGATGGGATGTGGAAGGGAAGAAGGTTAAGTGCTGCAAACCCGAAGAAAATCGTAATGACGGCAATCAGTATCTTGCCGTATAAACCGAATATGCTTCCTGCCACCTGCCCAATGTAACCGACAAGCCAGCCGGCTGCTGATAGGGTAAGGACTGTTCCTAGCATAAAGAAACCGGCTATTACCAGGATGTCCCTTTTCTCTGGCTGTTCCTGGGAGCCGGCATATCCGATGACCGCAGCTATCAACGGAACACTGCAGCCAATACAACCGACTGCAGTGATCACTCCCAGCAGAAACCCTGCAGGCAGCACTAAAAAGCCGAATTCAGGTGCACTGAAGACCTGTTTAATCCATTCTTCCATGGTAACTACTTTCCGGAGCAACAACCAGAGGAGCCACCTGGCGCACAAACAGGTTGGGTAACCACCACATATGTCTGCAGAAGCTTTCCTTCCGTGATGTCGCCGGTAATAATCGCTCCGTTGCCGCTGGTGCTCATGACCAGAACCGCCGGTAACTCGGCAATAGCCAAGCGCTCCGTCGTGGTTGAGAACTCGGGGTCGCTGGCGCTCAATGTGAAAGTCCCGACACTTGTATGTCTGGCCTCGATTTTTACTGTGGCGTCGGAAATCCGGTCGGCAAGTGTTTTAGTTGAATCGCCATCACTTCCTGGCAGAACCACGAAAATTAAATCATGGTTAGTGAATATGGCATTGAGCTCTTGGACCCAAGCCAGGTCGCCAATGCCCAGTGTAGATGCGGCATTGCAGACAGTATTGGATGCTATTTGCGGTATGCCACTCTTATCCAATGGGGTGCTTGAAGCATTGATATGCCGCGTTACGATGGAATAGGTTGTCGCACTTATAACCATGAGCATTCCTAAGGCAAAGACGGCAATCTTCCACCATTGTTTCTTGCTCGGTGGTTGCTGCTTAGTACTATCCGCCAGAGACGGACAACATCCCTTTTGGTCGCAACAATCTGCCTTTCGCATCTTTTCAGAGCCTTTATCGCTCATTATATAGCCTCCTTTCTGGCGTCAGAAAGAAATCAAACATTGACAGGCTGTTTAAAAAACGTGGCCAGCGAATCAAGCGTCTCGGGGTCGACCCAGCACTCGACGGTCTGTCCACGCCTTTTCATTCTAATCAGGCCTGCTCTGTGGAGTTCTTTTATATGGTGAGAGATTGTTGAAGGCGAAAGACTCAGATTTCTGCCAATCGCCCCTACGCATTCACGAATGTCAGTATCTGTCTCGCAGGTCTCTCCAGGGGTGCAGCATGAAGCCAGGCGCATGAAAATGCTCAAGCGGTGTGGATTCGACAGCGCCTTGAAGGCGATGGCGAGTCGCTCAGCGTCGGTATTTCGAAAATTCGACATATTTCAAATTATAAACAAGATAATGTATTTTTGTCAAGTGGTATAGTGGTTTACTTTAACTCTCTTGTTAGCTCTTATTGTGGTTCGTGGCGAAATATTTTCGCCTAAGGTAGAAAGCCACGTTCACTAGGCTGATGAGTATTGGTACTTCAAGAAGTGGACCTATGACGGTGGCAAATGCCTCGCCCGAGTCAATGCCAAAAAGGGCAACTGCTACAGCTATGGCCAGCTCGAAATCGTTCGACGCCGCGGTGAAGGAAACTGCGGTTGCTTTCTGGTAATTAGCCTTTAGTTTGTAGGCAATGAAGAAGGTGAAAAACCACATAAAGAAGAAGTAGATAATAAGCGGCACTGCTATTCTGGCCACGTCCATGGGCAACTGCACGATGTATTCTCCCTTCAGCGAGAACATGACCACGATGGTGAAAAGCAGCGCTGCTGGCGTTACGAGGCTCAGCTTAGGCATCAAGGTGTGTTCAAACCATTCTCTGCCCTTCAGTTTTATCATGCCGTACCTGGTGATAATGCCGGCTAGGAAGGGTATTCCCAGGTAAATGAACACTGTTTTGGCCGCCTCGGCGATGGATATGCTGGCGTTCACCCCCTCCACAATGCCGAGCTTGCTCAGCAGCACGGATATGAAGATGAATATGTAAACGGAATAGAAGAGGACCTGGAAGATGGCGTTGAAGGCTACCAGACCAACGGCGTATTCCCTATCACCCTGGGCGAGCTCATTCCAGACTATGACCATAGCGATGCAGCGAGCCAGGCCGATAAGGATCACTCCTATCATGTATTCCGGGTAGCCTCTTAGAAAGACAATAGCCAGGACGAACATAAGAATGGGACCAAAAATCCAGTTCTGGAATAGAGAGAATCCCAGGAATTTGACATCAGAGAATACCTTGTTCATCTCCTCGTATTTCACCTTGGCCAGTGGTGGATACATCATGAGAATAAGCCCTATGGCTATAGGAATAGAGGTGGTGCCTACTTGGAAGAAGGTGATGAAGTTAGCCACCCCGGGAACGAAGTAGCCTAGACCTACCCCTATGCCCATGGCAAGGAATATCCAGAGCGTCAAGAATCTATCTATTATAGAGAGTCTACCAGCTATAGTTTTCGGCCCGGCGTTTTCCATAGATTATTCTCCTATTCCAGAAGGTTGGCTAAAGCCTTGCGGTTTTCAGTGAACTCAGGCTGGTCTAGGTAAGGACAATCCTCAAGGTGGCATTTCCCTTTTGCTAGGTCAATGGCGAAGGCAAGGCAGGTCTTTTTGCCGCACTTCTGGCAATCGGTCTGGGGCAGGAGTTTGTGCAGCACCAGCCCCGTGCCCATCTTCGATTTACCCGGTTCGGTAGCTTGATGTGGCTGATTTAGCTTAGATTCAATTTTATGATATATAGCCGGTTTGGGATATGCCCCCATATCATAGAGCGTGTAGCCCATGAATGCTGTGGGAGCCTCCTGATAGCAGCTCCGAACTGCCTCTTCTATCACTTTTGGATTTAATCCGGGGACTTTGGTGTCTCTTTCACCTGGTTGACCCAGCAGATTGACGATGGTGACTGTTTGCTGGTTAAACCTGTCTATCAGTTTCGTGGGTATGTTGTAAAGAAATGGAGTGAGGGCTTTTGAGCCGATAACGCGTTTAGTGTCATCGACGCCATTTTGTTTGAGCGCCAGCAGCGCTTCGCCGGGCAAATGGCCGGCTGATTCCCTGCCGCAAAGAACCATGTAGCGGATATTCGGGTTAGCCACGATATTGCAAATCATCTTCTCTAACCCTATGTTCTCTGTCTGTAGCATGCCGGAAAGAGCCGCCCCTGAGTCTATTCCAGACATTACCAGTTCATTCAGCTCGGGGGGTATAGCCCAGTCAAAGGTGTCCAGAATGACGCAGACGGCGACGGGAGAATAGTCGTTGCCCCTAAGATAGCGGCCTTCCTCTGGAGGATAGCCCTCTGGTGGTTTTACCTTGAGCATAGCGTACTTATTTTCAGGTACCTTTGAGGAAGGTGTTGAAGAGACGTTCCAAATCTTCGGTATTGCTAAATTCTGGGTCTATAAGCCGAATAATTCCGTCACCATCGATGAGAAAAGTTGTGGGTAAGACGGGCACCTTATAAAGGTCACTCACTACTCCTTCAGAATCTAAAAGAACGGGAAAAGTCAACCCCGTATCATCAACATACATCTGAATTATCGATTCCTTCACTTTGGGGTGGATAGAGAGTATCGCTATCTTGTCTGTCGGGATTTTGGCATAAGCCTCTTGAATTATAGACATCTTTTTTCTGCAGGCTGAGCATGACCATAGCCAGAAGTCCAGCATAACTAATTTCCCGCGGTAATCGCTTAACGTTACAGTTCTACCATCAAGAGAATTGAGGGTGAAATCAGGTGCGGGTTTGCCTGTTTGTCCACTCAGGGCAAGTTCAGGCGAGATTACCTGATTGCCACTGACATCTATTGACCTTATCTGGTAATGGTATATGGCATCGACTTCGAGTGAGGTCAGATTGATACTGTGCTGCGTGGTAAGTGTATCGTTTGATATAGTGTTTCGGTCTTTAGCGCCTGGAATCCAATATTCGACTTTGCTGGTGGCCGGTCTGTTTGTACCCCAGGTTATTGTGGCACTGGAGTCGATGAGGGCAGACACTCTAACATAAGAAATTGTAAATTGACTTGGAGCTGGAGCCAGTGTTTTGAACGAGTGCTCTTGCGATAGTGCCTGTTTATCTTCAGACAGAATATTAAAGTAGTATGTGGTATCAGGGGAAAGTCCACCGACGAGCATCTGATGAGAATTAACCGGTTTTTTGTTAGTCACAGTAATGACGAAAATGTGGTCTTCTGTATATATTTCAATGTTGCTTATTGCTGGCTCATCTGTTGTCCAGGAGATTACCGCACTTGTCTCAGATAGTTCTGAAACAGATATGTCAGAGGCCACCGGAATCTTTGCTGTGGTATCATTCCCGGGAGCGGCAGTGTGGGTGGATGCTGCGATGGCACCGTATGCAAGCAGGCCAAGAACACATATGCCGGCAAAAATTGCAATAAGAGGATGCTCTCTAATGCCTTTTCCAATCAGCCTGAAAAATGCCATAACTCTGGCTCCTAGATTTCCTAGTTGCTCACTAAATACACGCATTTTTAACCTTACTGTTGCTGCATCAAACTTCTTTCCCTTGCCTAGATTGTCCAGCCATCGTCTGCTGGAAAGGAAACCCGCCGGATGGATGATTATTATCAAAATGGCAAGAGCGATAAGTACGAGGTCATAAATAAGGGATTGAACAGGTGTGAGCGACCCGAAATACTTTTCCCAGATGCCAAAGCAACTGGCACATGTGGTGTATCCTCCCTGGATAATCGACCAAAGATTTGTTCCTAGAAATGCTAGAAGGAGTGGAATGGTCAGAATAGCCATAAGCCGTGGTAGGAAACCGACGAGTAGACAAGCTCCTAAAATGAATTCTGCCCAGGGAATGACACGTGGTATAAAAATATCATACATAAAAGAGATAGTGCCCGGGGTTATGAAGATATCGGGGATGATGTTGCTGATGAAGTCAACAACTTGGGCTGGCGCCTCTTCTGCCGCAATTATTTTGCCTGTCCCCGATGCCAGCAATGTTAGCCCGATAAGGATACAAGCAATCAAACTTATTTCGCCTCTTACCCGCTCTCGACTTCTCTTAAAAATCGGCATTATATTTCACACCCTTTTCGGTTTAATAATTTAAAGATTGTATCCATAGTAGTACATAATATATGCCCACACCTATAAAAATCAAGGAAACGATTATGCGAATTATCCGTTCGGCACGGGTAATGGCATTCAACCAGGTGGCAATTCCGGCTACCCCCAGAGACAAGAGTGTGCCAAATATCAGTACTGGCAAGCCGGTGCCGATGGCATATACCGCAGGCAAAGCCACGCCACCAGTGGACTCAAGAGCCATAGGTATCAATGCCCCAAAGAATAGCACAGCACTATAGGGGCAAAAAGCTAAGGCAAAGATAATACCCAGCAGGAATCCGCCTATCATGCCCCAGTCGGCCACTTTTCCTCCTAACGAGGCTAGTTTCCCACCTCCTCGGCCAAAAGAAAACCTGTCGATGGTTAGCATAAGCAAACCGACTATAATCAGGATTGGACCTAAGATTTGCTCACCGACATCCTGAAGAAATGAAGACACTCCTGGGATTTCGAGGCCAACCACGATGATGAGGACGCCAAGAACAGAATAAGAGACCATGCGTCCTAAGGTATAGAGGGTGCCGGTTATTACAGCGTACTTGCGGTCTGTCACGTTGCGACTGATGTAGGCTACAGCGGCGATGTTGGTCGCCATGGGGCAGGGGGCGATGGCGGTTATCAGTCCAAGGAGCAGTGCTGTGAGTACCGGGATATTAGAACTGCCCAAAATGCTGCCTAAGTCCATTATTCTACGTCCTTAAGGCTTTGCTCGATGGCGCTCTTGACCTGTTGGTCGAAGCCCGCTTTGTTGGTTCTGCATTTCCAGTACCAGATTTCCTGTATGTCTCTAATGTGGTCGGTACCATCCTTTACCGTATTTATAAACAATTGTGAGCCAACAGCGCTGTATTTCTTGACGATAGCGGCGTTCTTGCTGTCCCCGATGTTGTATACTCCAAAAGTCAGCTTGCCGCTTTTCAACTCGTTCTGAAAGTACGTGTTCACAACGTAGATGATGCGCTCTTCGAAGCAGAGGCAGGTGACACAGCGTTGCGGGCGATGGCAATAGACGACGTCCACCCTTTGATTCTGAAAAGTTGACGGCTCATCAGGCGGCGTAGTCGTTATTTCAGATGGCATGGTAGGTTCCTCTGGTGGTGTGGCTGGTGTGGCAGCCTGACTTGAGCAAGCACAAAGCAATCCGACAGCCAGGACAGCGGCTATAGCGAAGCGCAGCTTGGCTCTAAGTGATATGTTCATATTTTTCGGTATCTCCTTAATACTTTGAATTTGCCATGTTTTACCATGGTTATAATATCAAGAGCCCTTTTTCTGCTCTCCTTTAGCCATGGCATTTATGATTAACTGCGTGACCTCTGCTTTTGAAGGCACCTTACCGCTACTGACCACCTGTTCATTGATCACCAAGCCAGGTGTGGTCAGGATGTTATAAGCTATGATTTTGCTCATGTCTTTGATCTCTTCCACAGTGGCGTCAATGCCGAGTTCTTTAACTGCCTCCCTGGCGGTCTTTTCCAACTCGTAGCACCTGGCGCATCCCGGCCCTAGGACCTTTATGTTCATCTTTAACCTCCTTTATTTATCAAAATGTCTCAAATGTCATAGACTGGTAACAAAACCGTATATCAGTCCGGCGGCGGTGCAGCAGACTGTTATGATACCGACGTACCAGAAGAGCCTCTTGGTGCCAATGAACTGTCTGACGACCAGAATGCTGGGCAGGGAGATCACCGGGTCGGCCAGCAGGTAGGCCAGGAGAACCCCCTTTCCCATGCCCAGGTCTAGGAACATCCGCGCCATTGGTACCTCCACTAGGGTTGGGAAGTACATGAAGACTCCGAACAGGACCGCCGCTAATGTCGCCCCCACCGTTGAGCTTCCGAAGTAGCGACCGATGAAATCTGCTGGTATGACTACCCGGAGCATGCCGGCCACAAAAACGCCGACCAGCAGCAGGGGAAGAATTTGGCGGACAAAGAACCATGTCTCCCGCATCCACCTCATCACATCGTCTCGGCTTAATGTGTGCCTGACTACGAGCACAAGCCCTGTTAGGAGCAGGACAAGCCCAATCAATTTCACCGTAAGCGTTATCAGAGATGAAGCTCCCCAGAGCAGGATGGCAACCAGAAGGGCGAAGAATACCCAGAGCCAGTTTGAGACTTTGCTCTTCTCGTTCATGGCGAAGGCTTGAGCAGGTGGGTCATCAGCCGCTTTTTCAGGCTTCTTGTCAGAGAACAGAGCGGCCATGCTGATGCCGATGATGACGGCAAAACTGATGGACAGGATGATGCGGGCAAGGGCAAAATCAATGCCAATAAGACTTGCGGTGTAGATGATGGCCAGTATATTGGTAGCCGGGGCGGTATAAAGAAAGGCAATTGCTGGTCCAAGGCCGGCCCCGCTACGCCTTATTCCCGCAAACAGGGGTAGGATGGTGCAGGAGCAAACAGCCAGGCACAGCCCAGCCACAACCGACATAGGATACGAAATATACTTGGGTGAGTTTGGTCCGAGATAACGGAGTATTTTCTCCTTAGGGAAAAGCGCATAGACAGCGCCGGCGATAAAGAAAGCCGGCACCAAGCAGGTCAGGGTGTGGGCAAGGATGTAGTCCTGGAGGGCAGCCACGCCACCTTTAAGAAGCTCAATAACTAACGACATTTTCCGAAACTCTTCTACTAGTTGACCGGAACTTCAGCGAATACTTCAGTTACCAGCGTTACCACTGGTTTCATGCGTAGAATCATATATGATAGAGCGACTTCGCGCCTCAAGGCGACTTTAAGCTTCAATTTGCCGGTTATTCTCAATCTGATGACATCCTGTTTGCCTGAAGCCATCAGCTTCCAGGTGCTGTAATTCCCGGAAAGCTTAAAAATTGCGTCTTCGTGTTCACCAGGAGCCACAGGCATCAGGTCTCTGAGAGCGCCATCCCGGAAATCTGCCCAGATGTGCATTCGTATATCTCTTATCTCGTCTGCAGATAACTTTGAGGCTTTATTCAACACTTTATCTATATTCAACTCTCTAACAGAGGCGTCTAGCGGAATCCCCAGGCTTTCAAGAATCTTGCCTGTAGGTGCATCCTTATACTTTTTTCGTGCCTCCGGAGGCATTATATCCATCAAGCTCATGAAACCTTCCACGATTTCTTTTTTGTTTAACTCTCTTAGGAGTTCCTCGTCGCCCTCGACTGTACACAGAAAATCACCGTGCCAATCCTTTGCCGCCTCTTTATTCTTATTTTGCTTTGCGGCCTCTAAAACCGCCTTAACCCATTCCTTTGACGGAAACACCACCATTTTCTGGGCTCCGCTCCTTGGTTGAATTCTTAAATTTGCATATACGCATACAATGGGATAAAAAGAAATGGCTTAGTTGGGTGTTCCAACTACACAACCAGGGCCTATTCTTTGGGCGTTCCTCAGCCTTTTTCTATCCTGCAGGGCTGTTTCATTTCCCTCAAGCGCTTTGTTGACAGCCTCGATCAGGTCCGCATAGTGCTCTTTTAGGCCTTCTTTATCTATGGAATACAGTGCCCATAGCCCGAGGCGCCTGAGCTTCAAGAATCCGGCATCGTAGAGGGCACTCAGGTTTCGAGAGGCACGGGACTCGGAGATATTGAGCGCCTGCATCACCTCGCAGACGCAGCACTCCCGCTCCAATAACAGGTTGAGAATCCTCAGTCTGGTCTCGTCGGAAAGGGCCTTAAAAGCCTTTACTAACTCTCGCATTTCTGAACCTCTGTCCCTATATGCGCATTTATGCATATAGTACTACAGGAGAGTTATCTTGTCAAGTGCGGAGAATTTTAATCTTGATATTGTTTTGGGATTTAGAAACGTAGGGACAGACCTTCAGGGGTTCTGTTCTAAAGTGGTTGCCGTACTCATGTAACCGCCTCAGGAATTATGCTAGAATTGTTATATGCGTGATATCATCAATATCGCCTTCGGTATTTTGCTTGCCAACTTCTTCTATACATTTCCCTTATTGCTTAAGGAGAAAGGCATATTTGTGAATACGATTCCTTGGCTACCTTTCTATCTAACCGTAGGTTTGCTTATTATCCTTTTGCTATCTCGACCAATCGGTAGGCTTTTAAACAAATATTTGTCTCCTAAGGTAAAGGAATGGTTTATAAAATGGTTTCTTTGAAAACAACCAGTTCCGAGCAGAACCCCTTCAGGTCTGTCCGCTGCGGACAGGTCTAAAGACCTGTCCCTACATTTGTTGGCTGAATTTACGGTGTGGTAGGCACAGGTTCTGACTCGTAAATCCTCTCTTCAGCAAGCTGCTCTTCGGTAAGGGAGACATCGGCTTCAATGTCTCTGCCCTCAATACCTCTAGCTAGGATTTCCTTGTAATATTCATGCTGGATGATTAAGTTCATGATTTCATTGCTTCCGGTCCAGATCATGAGAAGTCTGGCTTCTCTTAGTGCCCGCTCCACGGGGAATACATTGGTATATCCGATGCCACCAAGAATTTGCATGGCGTCGTTTACCACTTCCCAATGCGTTTGGGTGGCCAGTTTCTTGACTTCGGATACCAGTCTTCTTTGATAACCCGGGGTACCTATGCCATCGTCTATTGTCTTGGCTACAGCATAGGCCAAAGCGCTGACGGCATCGAGTTTAGTTACGCAATCGGCGATTTTGAAGTTAACCCCCTCGAAATTTCTTATGGTCTGGCCAAAAGCTTTTCTCTTGTTGGCATATCTGGCGGCTATTTCCAGTAACGCCCGGGAGCCACCCACTCCACCTGAAAGAAGCCTTTCTGGCACCATCAACTTGTAAAATATCTTTGCCCCATCGTTTTCCTTACCCAGCAGATTCTCCTCCGGCACCGGCACGTCTCGAAAAACTAATCTCCCTGTGCCCGACCCTCGGCTGCCCATCAAGCCGTAGACATGCTTTACCTCCACTCCAAAGTCCCTTTCCACGATGAAAGCACTGATTGAATCTCGGCCGGCGCCGGGATTGGTGACGGCGAACACCAGAAAGAAATCGGCACCTTCAGAGCCGACGACAAAGCGTTTTTGCCCGGTAAGGTAATAGGTGTTGCCTTTCTTTCGAGCCACGGTGGTGGCACCGAAGAAATCAGAGCCGCCTCTGGGCTCAGTGAGCGCCTCTCCCGCCCACTGCGTTCCAGCCAGAAGAGGTTTAAGGTATTTCTCCTTTTGTGACTCGGAGCCGAATACATTTATGCCCTCGCCAACTATGGAGACCACTGAGCAGAGACAGGCAAAAGGTATGCCCAGTTTATTGATCTCTCCTATGTACAGGATTTCATCCACCCATTTGAGGTCCCTGCCACCGTACTTTTTGGGAAACCTGAGCCCAAGCAGATTTCGCTTGCCTGCCTCCCTGACAAATTCATAGGGAAACTCGACTTTATCAGCATCCATATCCAGAATGAGCTGTCGGGGTACGCTCTTGACGAAGTCCTGAACCTCCTGTTTGAGCTTCTTCTGCTCTTGGGTCAAAAACACTTCTAACATTCTTCTCCTCCTTTGTGCTTGGCTTCAATAGTTGGGTATATCACAACCCCATGTCAACAGATATCATGATTTTACCCCTTTTTAGGCGAAATGCCAAGGCAGTCACCCCTCTCACTTACCAACGGATGTAGTTGCGACCCTTTAGGGTCGCCTCGCGTGAGGCTAAAGCCTCGTAGCTACATATAATTATCAGCGATAAAAGTGGGGGCAGACCTCAAGGCCTGCCCCGCATCTGTTCAGATGTAAGGTGTCGCATTGAGACTTTTGAACTGAGCATCGCCTAAGGGCAGAGGGGACAGGTTGGACACTGGGTGCAGAACGTGTTCTTGCAGTCTTGATATCCAGTCCAGTAGTCTCCGTATCCGTAATAGTAATACGGGTAGTAATATGGATAATTATATGGATAGTAGGAATATGGGTATTGAGGATATTGAGGACATTCCGGACACTTCTGACATTCTGGACATAGTGTCTTGCCCTCTTGTAGACCTTTGGTATAGCCCTCGCTGTAGCCAGTCTCTTTACCTCTGTTTAAACCCTCGTTGTAACCTGTGTTGTAACCCTCTTGTTTCCCCTTTTCATACCATTGCTGGCACACTGGGGGCATTGTTCCTGGTGGTACGCAGGCGCATCCGGCAAAGAAAGCCCCGAGCAGAGTCAGAACAATTACCGGAAGCAAAATATATATCGTTCGCCTACTTATTCTCATTGACTCCTCCTTTCGCTAGCTCTTTCTCTTTCCATTTTTATTTTCTTTTTCCTCCTTTCCTTGACCGCGCTTTTATTATGCTCTGGTAAAGACCTGGTGGTGCTCTATTTTCGCTTACTGCGTGCAGTACTTAGTTTGGGAGATTTAGCCTTTACTACCTGCTTTGTTTTTTGCTGCTTGCCTTTTGTTTTTGTTGCGGCCTTTTTTGTGGCTCGCTTTATCTTTACCGACCGAGTCGACTTTGCAGTCACCCTTGCCACCGCAAAGGGTTTCTGGAATGTAACCTTATCCTCTTCAGCTTCTTTAGAAGGCGTTGTTACTACTGCGTCATCCTTAAACAGAGGTCGTTTATCTAGCGGCATTTTTGCCTCATTAGCTTTAGTCCATTTTACCGCTTTCTGGTTATAGGGTTTCTCGAAACCATAGACTCGGTAGGTAATCATGTCTGCCAGGTGTGTAACCAGCCAGGCTATATCCAGAGAACTTTCCCAGTCTCGTTCTATACCGATGCAGACCATGTTGTTTTCCGGGCTGATATTGGGATGAAAATGGGGGGTGAGACACAGGACATAGGGTGCTTCGTTGGGATAACCAGGTATACCGGCTGGCAGATAAATCTCCATGATGTGGTTTGCCGTCAGGGTTGGCTTCTCGCTGGCAGGATTAAGCATTATGCCTTTGTATTTAAAAGTGACGCGGTATTTTGTGGGCGGGTCGCCCTCTATAGATTCAACCTCGATAAGGTCAGATTTGGCAGCTAGCTCCTTGAGCCATTCATGTTCTTGTTGCAGCCGCTTTTGTAAGTCGATTGTTTGTGTTTTCACGCCCGGCTGTATGAAATAGCACAGAACCAGTATCTCATTTTCAACGACACCGACTGAGGCTAGAGTCTGCCACGGGTGAAGCGTTAAGTATCGGGAGACCCCACCTCTTCTTAAATAGCGTCCCTCGGGATTCCGGTATAATTGCTCACCGGTCTTCTGAAGATAAGCGACCATTTGCCTCCCAGGTCCCCGCTCCTTAACTATTTGCGGTGTAATTTGCGAGAGCAGCCTTCCAACCGTGGCATTTTCGGAGACTAATGCCGGATAATAGCGGTCATGGGTGAAATCCCAGATGTATACTCTCATTTAAGCCACCTCCTTCATTTATGTTGCTGGCTGAATTATCAGGCCTCTTCTTTTGCCTTTTCCCCGAGTGGTGCCAGAGGGCACTCCCATGTGGTGCAGCCTCCATATTCCATCCAGCATGACCGGTGATGCACTGTGCCACACTTGGGGCAGGTGAAAGAAGGGTTTTTACTGCTGTATTCTTGTTTGCCGCACCAGAGGCAAGGTGTCTCCTCCACGTTTTTTTTAACTATCTCTTGGCTTGCTGGCTTGGCCTTGGTGTATCGCCGACGCATTGTGTACAGGACTATGAAACCAATAACAAAGCCGGCTATGCATAGGGTGAGGACAAGCAATACCGTCACGACTTCAACACCCCGCCTTATGCTACCTTATGGCTCTCGTAAGCCCGATTGTATTTGCCAACGCTGGCATTAGCATCTATGACTTGCCAGACAAACAGGAAAATGTAGGCGATGGCTAGTATGGCAATCAAGGCGATGTAGGCGGATTCCATGTAGTAGTAATATGTAACGGCGCAGGCTATCAAACCACCAATGAGCGCCAACCCGGCAAAGAGAATGAGAAAACCTATGGCTATTCTGCCCAGAATTATGTGTCCTAGGCCATGCAATCCGAAAATGCCGGGGATTACAGCCAGAGCCATGACTGTGTTCCCTGAGACACGGCTGTCGGGTATATGGATGTCACAGTATTGACACACTCTGGCATTCATATCTATTTCTTTTCCGTGCTCATGGCACATCCTTTTACGCCCATAGCGTTCCTCCCGCTCTGTGACTGCTGCTGCAGGCCCTACGGCTAATTCGCCGGCGATGACTTCTTCCTTGGTATACTTTCCGCAAGCCTTGCATTTGAAGTCGGCATTGTAGTCGGTAACAGGACCACAGCTAGGGCATAGACGGACTAGTCTTACCTCCAACTCTTCCATAGTGAACCTCCTTTCATGTGAAATTTAATACTTTATCCCTGTCCGCGTCAAGTTCAAAGTGGGCCACTGACGCCATATTCCTTGCCGTGATAACGTGGAACGGCGGCACTTGCCCCTGGGACAAAGTCTTGTCCAGAATCCATGGTGTAGCTTTGCTGATAGTGGATGTCATATCTGGCTGCATGAGTTTTTTGCATTTTGGACATCTTAGCTTGTCTGAGCTAAGTTTGTCGAGTCGTTTCAGAATCTGCCTAGAGTGACCGCAAGTGCAAGTCGCTCTGAAAACCAGGTCAAAATCCAGTTGTATAACTGCCCCGGAACCAAGTTTCTCTTCGGCCATATTCAACAGTTCCCCGAAAGTGCTGTCGGCAGCGCCCCTTGCAGTACTAATAACGGATTTGAATTGATTATGGTTTAGGCATCTTTCGTTGAGGGGAAAGTTAGCCGGCAAAAACTCATTGGTCAA
The DNA here is from genome assembly GCA_016875875.1 of Chloroflexota bacterium. Taxonomy (NCBI): domain Bacteria; kingdom Bacillati; phylum Chloroflexota; species Chloroflexota bacterium. Next base: position 199,425 of record VGOP01000002.1, read on the forward strand.
CCCGTTGAAAACAAGGCCGCTGCCGCCGGTAATCTCATGCCCGTGGGTAAGTTTAAGAGCTTCCTGGACCTGGAGCCCGCCGATAATGGAGGCGATGGTGGGTGTTGTCGGGACTCTTCCCTGTTCTAGCTCCTCAATCGGTAGCAGGCAGGATAGGCGGCGTTTCATTTCCTTGTAGGCTTCCTTTGGTAGATTGCATTCGTAGCAGGCACCTTCACCGGGTATATAGACGTGGAATTCTCCAATCAGTTCCTGTATGCCGCCGTTAATCCAGGGCGTGCCCACCTTGAAGCAGGCGCGGTTGATAAAAATCCTAGCGCCGAAATTGTCCACTCCAACCAGAATGACATCCATATTGCGGAAGATGCCGAGGCCGACATCGCTAGTGATATCACCACAAATGTAGGAAGCCTTGACATCCGGATTCAGCTCCTTCAGTCGCTGGGCAGCTACCTTGGCCTTTAGTTTACCGATGTCCTCAGCCCGGAACAGGACAGAGCGGGTAAGGTTGGCAGCTTCAACGACGTCAAAGTCAATTATAAGTATGCGGCCGGTGCCGACCAGTGCCAGGTTTTTCAGGATTTCGTTTCCTAAAGCTCCAGCACCGACTACCATCACCTTGGCCTTGGCCACCTTTTCCTGTTGCCACCAGGAAATCAATCTAAGAGTGTCGTAGCGACCCTGAATGGGGTCTGGAGTATGGCTAGGGTGTGAAGAAGCGTTCTGATTCTTCATCATATTCATCGGTAGTTGAGTTTAAATTTTTGACCTTAAAGACTAAGTTCTCACTGATTCCACTTCTTATTGTCTTGGATTTAAGGTGGAATACAAATTCAAATTCTCCGTTAGGCTTTAGTTCTTGAGCTTCGGGTGACTCCAAAATGGCAAACACTGCGCTGGAATCGATTGAAACCTCAACCATACCAGAACTATCTCCTCTATTCTGTACCAGAACTAAAACCTTCTCGCCCTCCCGTGAAATTTTCCCATCATCGTTTTCATCTTTTACAGAAATAATCTTGAAGCTCGGCAGTTTCTGCTCTGGTTTGGCCAACGGTTCGGTCACCGGAACGACTGTAACAAAAATGATAACCTCCTCAGTCTTTTTGTCACTATTGTAGCTAAAGAGCATTTTGTCTAGGTGGTCTCCCGGGCTGAGATCACTGCGCTTCGCCGTAACATTGATAGTAGCATTACCGACTCCAGATTCTTTATCCACCTTTATCCAGTCCGGTTTAGATGAGACGAGCCAGGAGAGGTTTCCGCTGCCGGTGAATGATAACTGTAGAGGCATTGTATCTTTGGCTGCGCCAAAGAGCAAATACTTCTCAGAGACGGAGAGTGAGATGCCGGCTGTTGGTGTTGCGCTCGTCTCTGTCTTTCGCCACTCTGTAAGCTCACCGGTATTGATGATATATGCACTCAGAGTCCAAGGCTTCCCAGTTCCATCATTAGCTTGCAATTCCAAGGCGCCGATGTTGTTACCACTATTCTCTTGTGGATTAGCTGTTGGCTGTTCCACAATTTCTTTCAAGGTGATGGGCAAGGATTTTTCTTTAGTCCAGGGCTTTTCCTTGTTCAGTGTATAACGCCAAACCTCGCCGTTATTTTGAATGAAATAATAGTTATATACCTCCCCTTTCTCTTCGTTACGGAATGGGACAGCAGCTACTGGAAAATCCTTGAATGGTGGTTGGCTTGCCTCCTTCTGTCCTCCTGGTAACCAGACGGTAAAGGCAAGTCCTATGATGATAAACAGAGCCACAAAAAGCGCCAAAGCCGGTATAAGGAAAGCAGGCATCTTCCTTTGCGGTGGTGCCATTTTCTCTGGCTGAAGTAATGGTTCTGGCTCATTAGACAGGACTTCATAGGTGTAGAAACCTTTGATCGCCTTTATTTCTGAGCTATCCCAACCGAAAAAGCTGAGCTCGTTTTTTATGGGGTCACATACAGCAGCCACATGCCACGGGTGTGAGAAAGCAACGCGATGGGAATTTACGTCATCATCGGACATGAAGGCGCCGAATCCGGGATGAGTGTGGTACCAGCCGACAACTTTCTGGTTGGGATAGTTTCTCTGAGCTGATTCTACGAGCTGTAGCCAGACCTCATGGGTGAACTGCGCCTGGGTTTGATTCCCGGGAGCAGAATCCGATTTAACAATGCCGACGATGTCAACCCGATATTTGCCAGTGCTATCTTCGGAGACATTGCCCAGAAGGATACCGACTATCTCTCGTTGAGGATTGGCTGCACCGTGGCGATAAATGGCGTCGTAAGCTTGCTTCTCTATGTAGATAACAACCTTGCTATCTTCAGGGCTTCCCCAGACCTTCAAGCTCGCCTTGCCGCTGATTCTGTTCATCGGCCTTTACGCGTGCTCTTGCTTGGCTTCTTTTTTTCGCCCTTTTTACCTCGGCCCTCTTTACCAGTCTTTTGTTGAGCTTTCCCCTTAGCCGCACCCTTCCGTTTTTGCAGTTTCAGCCCTCGGAATTTTCCACCGGTTAGAAAGTAGGCGGCAACAAGGCCACCTATGACTCCGACGACCGCTGGGATAATCACCAGAATTAAGGGAAATGGTTTGATAGACTTTAACTCCATCCCGTTCTGGTTAAGCATAAGTCTGATCCGCTGGCCACTCTGGCCTTCGATCCTTCCGCTCATAGTCACTGGCTCGAAGTACTGGTTGTTCAGGGTTGTGGCAGCGGCAACTGTATAGTCAGTGTTCTGAGCGCCCTGGAGTTCTATAAAATAGCGGCCGAACTCTGGTTTGGTAATGAGGTACAGTTTCTTATTGTCCATATTGAACCACGGTGGCGATATCTCCTTTGATCCAAAGAGCAACTTTCTCGGCTCCACCGGCCCGTCAATGGTGATACCAACGATATTCTGCCATGTGGAGTATTCCTTAGCTTCTGGCCAGCCAGGGAAAGCATCGAAGGTGAAATCAGATAAATCAATATCCGGTGGATAAAAAGAACGCCTCAGGGTGAAGTTAACTTCGGAAGCGCCGCGCTCGGCCTGAACCTGTACACTTTTGCCAGGCTGTGGTTCGCAGGCGATTGCATCGGCAGAAACAGTTTCTGTAACCGTAGGTATCTGGTTAATCAAAGTGTAATTGTTGCCAAGCTGGTAGGAGATAAATTCATAAAATCCATCGTTGTTTGTTGTGGTGCTTTGCATAGTACTGGCAAGATAAACAGTAGCCATGCTAATCGGGTTCTGATTGGTGTCAGTGACGCGGCCTGATATGGACGCTGCCCGGCTGAAAACGCGAATGTCATACGAGGCATTGCCCGTGACCGTAGTCGCCTGGAGGCAGGGGTAAGTCTCGAACCAGCAATCTGAAGCAACACATACGTAGCTGACGCAACTGCCCCATACTTCCACTACGGCTTGACCCTCGCAGGTGAATCTTACCTGTCCTGGTGTTGATGGTGCCGACCACGAGAATGTATAAGTGCCACTTGTGGTGAAGTTGGCAATTGTTTCCTGAAGACCACTTGGAAGCTGGGCTAGCACACGAACATAGGTGTTGACTACAGATGTGCTGACGGTAATATTTACAGTCTCGCCGGCCAAATATACTGGCTTGTCGGTCCTCAGCGACAGTGAAAGATATGATGTTTGGAGAGCGATTTTGCTCTGGATAGTTTCTTCATTAGATAAAGTGGCATTTGTAAATATTGGAATAGCTTCCTTTACTTGGAAATTTGAAGCAGTTACTTGACATGGCACAACCACGGAACCTATTGTAAATAAGCCCAAAACCAAGGTACCAGCTAGGATCAGCAGAATGAATCTCATCTTTGCCCTCCTCCCGATTGACTTACCACTATTCTAACACATTGTGTCGGTGGCATGACGACTGAATTTAGTTTTGATTGGAAAAATGTAGCAGTGAGGCTTTAGCCTCGCTGAACTCTTATAGGTTTCCGTCATCGCGAGGAGTCCCGATTGCATCGGGACGACGTGGCGATCTCCGGTGGGGAGTGTTGAGATTGCCACGCCCCGATTGTATCGGGGCTCGCAATGACACGGGGGGCATTATCCATTGGCTACGTGTTTAAGTTTGAGGTTCTGGCGGTTACGGCGGCGCCTAGGGCGGTGATGATTTGGGGTTGTGGGGGCACAAGGGGCTGTATATTCAATTCCTGCTCTACAGTCTTGACGAGGCCGGTATTGAGCGCGCCACCACCGCAGAGGGCGCATGGCTCCTCCAGCTTAATCTTCTTGACCAGCGATGAAATCTTGCTGGCTAAGGCTTTGTTGACCCCGGCGGCGATGTCCTCCTTTGGGATACCTTCGGTGACTCTGGTGATGGCCTCTGATTCGCCGAAGACAGCGCAACCGGTGCCGAAGGTGATTGGGTTTTTGGACTTAAGCGAAAGCGGGCCGAAATCTTTTAAATCTATTCGCAGTACGTTGGCAATGACTTCGATAAACCGGCCACTTCCGGCAGCGCATTTTTCGCTGACGGTGAAATTGGTCACCATTCCCTGTTCATTTATCCGTATTACTTTGGTAGACTGTCCCGCCACCTCGATTGCTGTTTTGACCTGGGGAAAGATGCTATTTATGCCTCTGGCAGTGCAGACTATGTCACTGACTTGTCGGCTGGCGAAAGCCACGTTGTTGGCGCCGCTGCCAGTGGCTACAGTATCGGCTATATCATCTTGACTCAGCTTAAGCTGTCTCAGAAGCTCCTGCCTTATCGTCTCTGCCGCTGTCTGGTAATTGGCTCCGGAAGGAATCACGCGGTAAGCGGCAAGCTCGGAATCTCTGATTATGACTCCTTTACTATATGCCGAGCCGATGTCTATGCCCATAAACCACATCATATTAAAAATCAAAAACCAAAAATCAAAATGACAGGTAAAAATGCAAAAATGTTTTAATCACTTTTATATTTTATTGTTGAAAGAAGGTAGCCTTTTCCAGGCGACGAGGCTTTGTTGGGATGGGCTCGCCCTCTGCCGTTGCTTTCATATAGATTTCCTTTGCCAGTATGGCAGCCCCAAGCGCCCCAGTTAGTAGTGGCTCTTCAGGGACGAGGATTTCGCAGCCCAAACTCTCTTTCATCGCCTTAACCATGCCGATGTTCTTGGCCACGCCACCGGTGAGCACTACATCGGGTTCTATCTTCAGCCGCCGTGCCAGTGCTGCCACCCGGCTGGCCAGCGCATCGTGGAGCCCAGCTATGATATCTTCCAGCTTTTCCCCGCGGGATAGCAGTGCTACCACCTCCTGCTGAGCGAAGATGGTGCATAGGTTGCTGATCTGGATTTTCTTGGTAGATTTCAATGCGATGTCTCCCATGTCTTCCAGCCTGATACCCAAAGTGGCAGCGGTGACTTCTAGGAACCTGCCGGTTCCGGCAGCGCATTTATCGTTCATGACGAAGTCGACCAGCTTACCTTTCTCTGTCTTCATACACTTGGCGTCCTGTCCGCCGATATCTATGGCAGTCCTGACGTTGGGAAACAAACTGGAGACGCCTCTGGCATGGCAGGAAAGCTCTGTTATCTGGTCGTCAGCAAAAGGGACATTCACCCGCCCGTAGCCCGTGGCTACGATGTAGGAGATGTCGCCGAGCTGCAAATCGGCTTGCTCCAGTGCCATTCTCATGACCTCGTTGGCTAGCTGGCGATGCTCAGGTCCAGTAGGGCCTTTTATGGCAGACAATATCCTGTCAGCTGTGTCCGTGAGCACCACCTTGGTCATGGTGGAACCTATGTCTACGCCAGCGAAATACAAGTTGACCTCTGGAGAAATGTTCTTAGCGGATTGTCTCAAGGAAGGCCTCAACCCTGGTTCTTAATGGGGCTAAAGCTCCTATAGTGTAATCATATTCTATGTAAGTGCTGGGAATGCCGATGCTGTCGAGGTAGTCTTTGAGCGACGGCATTTCGAAGGCAAAGGGGTCGCAATACCTGACTAACAGCAATACGGCGCCATTGATTTTCCATTCTCTGACGATGCCCTTGAGGTAACCGAAGCGGCTTTGTATGTCTTTGGCATAGTCTTTCTTTGTCTCACCGATATTGGCTTGTCTGAAGGTGCGGGCGCAGGTAATCTCCTTCATGTAGTAATCAGCCAGTCCATCCAATGGGTCAGTGGTCAGCTTTACACTGCCCCTGTAGGCTCTGATGCTGCCGCAACTCTCATCCATCACCACATTTGCCTTAGCCTCAAATACCTGCATGACATCAATATCATCCAATGTACTGCTCCAGATAAGTAGACGCGCTGGCTTTTTCTTGGGGCCATCGGCGCGGTCCTTGACCTCGCCTATAACCTGCGCTAACAGGTTATTCCCTTCGGCTACAGGCAGGCTCATAAGCGCTTTTACTACCTGGACAAGCTCAGTGCCTGAGATAAGCGGTGGGGCTGGCTTGGTCAGCTCGTATAATTCCTGCACCAACGCTCGTTGTTGATTATGAGACTTAATGGCTGCCTTAAGCTTATCTGCGGTCAGTTTCTTTCCGGTGAAGGACTCCAAAGTCTTCTTGAAGTCATTCAATTGTGACTTGAAGTATTCAATGGCCTCGGGACGGATGGTGCTGGGCATATCTATGAAGTGAAAATATGGGTAGTTGATATAAGATTCCCAGACGCGGGCTGTCTTTTCCTGAGGGTCGCTGGAATGGACGGTGACCATACCATCAAGGAAATCGTTTTTACTTTTCAAGGCACAATCGAGGCAGGTGCGCATAATAGGGCAGAATGAACTGGGCAGCGCTCTATCTGCCTCAGTTACCGGCTCTTTGATGTCCCCGCACGTCCGGTACGAGACGAGGTCTAGTGCGGTAAGCATTTCTAAAGGGACATAGACGCAGGGATAGCCTATTATCTTCTTGCCAGTTGCTTTGAGTTCCCTGACCCTCTTCGACCGGTTTAAGTAGATCTCCTGGGCTTTGCTCAGTCCTTGGCTTTTATCTGACATTGCTGCAACCTCTTTTTGAAAAATCAAAGATTAAAAACCAAAAATCAAAATTACAGATAAAAATGCAAAAATGTTTCTTTTTCAAGCGAACAAACATCAAAGCACATTTTCGTCTTTGACTTTTGATGTTTTATTTTTTACTTTTGTTCACCAGTCGAAGCCTTCCTGTTTCCTCACTCTTCTGTAGTGCTCCATTGTTTCCTCGAATGGCTCTGCCTTGGCTAAAGCATCTTCAGGGTTGAACAATCTGAGGTCTACGATATCTCCTTCTATGCTCAGTGAAGGCACTTTCAGCTTTTCCATCAGCATATTTGCCACGTAAGGCAGGTGCGTGGAGGCGCTGCGGCAGGTGATAAGGGGATGAAGCATTGCCCCGTCACATTTCCATTCTCTGGCATATTTCAAATAAGGATAAGCGAAAGAGCCACCGAGCACATTCTGTTGCCGGGCATCTTCGTAGTAGCCAGCAAAGAACTGGAGGCTGAATCTGGTGATTCGTTCCAGCGGGTCTTTGACCTGGCTGAGGTCAACGGGGATGGGCGGGCGATAGCCAAAGCTCTCGACGACGAAGTTCCACCCCCTCTCAGCCAGTTTGTCAAAAAATCCCAAGCTATGCCAGGGTGGAAGCTCGGCGAATACCAACCTGTATTTCTCCTCAGGAACGGCTCCTACGTGGTCATTTACCCTGTCTTTCACCTCTTTATACATATTTTGGTAGAGCTGCAGCGAATCCTTTAGGTCGCCGGCCAGGAACAGAGCTGCTGGCATGGTGCTCCAGAAGTCCCTGCTGTGCATGGGGCATGGTTTTGCCTTGCGCAGCTCGTTCACCTCATGCCACACCCGGTTTATTTCTATCATGAGGTTAACCGTTTCATCTAGCTTGTCCCAGTCTATTTTCCTGCCCACCATGCGTTCGACGAAGGTGACAAAGTCCCTGAGATGTTTCACTCCCAGGTCAACCATTTTCTGGAAAGCGCCTTCGATGAAGAACTCTTTTGTTCCGGGGCTGGGTGATTCCAGTGGCCATACCGGCACATCCATGTAGCGGCCTAATGACTGGAACCACTTGTACCTGGCGTCGCAGATAGCGGCTGAGGACAGCAGAAATACCGGCTTTGGCATGCCTCCAAAGGGAGCCTCTGGCGGCACCTCACCTTTGAATTCTCTCATCATCCGCGATGTATAGCCGAGACTGGTCAGACTGTAGCCGCAGAGATGTGTAGGAAAGCCATCGGCATCAGCCTGTTCCAGGTATCGCTGGGCAACTCCTGTTGCCGCAGCAATGGCACCATAGTTTTCGGGATAGACCACTTCCACGTCCATGGCTTTGAGTATAGGGTCGCCGTAGTAGAAGTTGAGCATAGCCCAGACAGCGGGCTTGCCCGCCTTGATGGCTTCAGTGCTCTTCAGGTAGGTCTCATTTACCTTGGCTCGAAGCGGGTACATTGATTTCAGCCGGTTTATAACCTTCTTTTTCTCTTCCGTAACCATAGCTAATTCACTCCTTTTGAAATCTTGGCTGAAGGGCATCAGATATATGTCCCGTATTATAACACAAGAGAGGATTATGCATCGTTTAATTTGCCACTACATATAGTGGCGAAGCAATCTCGGTTTCTATTCTGCCATCGCGAGGAGGTCCTTCCGTGGAAGGGCTGGCAATGACAAACAGGGGGCAGACCTCCATGTCTGTCGGCAGCATTACCAACAGGTCGTCCTTGGGAAAGAAGCTATTGACTGACCTGTTATAATATGCGGAAGATTTCATGGCTGGGTCTAAGGTGCACAGTAGCTCTGTGAGGCGTTATGACCTTGACTGGGTCAGGGTTCTGGCTATATTGGCGTTGTTCCTATTTCATTGCAGCAGGTTTTTTGACTTTGACCCCTGGCATTTGAAAAACGCTAAAACCGGTCTGGCCTTCGCGACTTACAATCATTTCTTCAATTACTGGGGCATGCAGCCTCTTTTCCTGGTAGCTGGTGCTGCTGCCTGGTTTTCCCTCGGCGCTAGAAAGAAAGGACCTTTTATCAAGGAACGTGTCTTGAGGCTACTGGTCCCTCTAATTTTCGGCATGCTGCTAGTTGTGCCGCCACAAGTATACCTGGAACGGATATATGAGGGGCAGTTCACTGGCTCGTTCTTTCAGTTCTACCCGCACTTTTTTGAAGGCACCTACTCGGGAAGTTATGCAGGGACGGGCAACCTCAGCTGGCATCACCTCTGGTTCCTCGCCTACCTGTTCACCTTCACGCTGTTAGCGTTGCCGCTTTTTCTATGGCTGCGCAAGCCAGCGGGCGAGAAGTTGATTTCAAAACTGGCTGATTCTGTACGTAAGCGAGGAATCATATTCTTGTATGCCGTGCCCTTGTGGATTTTCCTTGCCGCGCTGCTGCCATTGTTTCCCGGCGGAGAACAAAATCTGGTGAAAGATTGGGCATTCTTTCTCTACTACATTACTTTCTTTGTCTATGGCTGCCTTTTCTGCGCTGATGGCAGGTTCTGGCAGGCCATTGACCGCCACAAAGCGCTGGCACTTATCCTGGCGCTGATGATGACTGCAACAGACGCATATGTTGAACTATCAGAACGCGTACCGCCCCTTGGTTACTCGCCGGCGAGTATATTGTTCACCTGTCTCCGGTGCTTTAATACCTGGTTCTGGATAATGGCTATCCTGGGCTATGCCCGCAGGTACTTATCTTTCACTAATCGTTTCCTGCAATACGGCAATGAGGCGGTGCTGCCGTTTTATATACTGCACCAGACTGTGATAATCATCGTAGGCTACTATGTGATCCAGTGGGATATCAACATCTATCTCAAGTACCTTATCATCGCGGCGTTATCGTTCACGACGATTATGCTTCTCTACGAGTGTATAAAACGAACTAATGTCACCAGGTTCATCTTCGGGATGAGGTTGAAGAGGAAGCAGCCTAGTGCGGTGCCATCCACTATAGGCGGTAGCGACTGAATTCTCGGACAGGTTCTGAAGGACTGTCCCTACATTTGTCCTTTGTCATCGCGAGGAGCCCTTCCCGTATGGGAAGGGCGACGTGGCGATCTAAGCAGAGGCAAACGTTGTTGCTGTGCGGGGATTGGCACGCTCCGCTCGCAATGACAGTTCTTTAAAATTGAGCGTTTTGAATTTGGAGCATTCGAATTTTGATATTGTTTAGGATTTAGTGCTTAGTATTTGGGATTTGCTATTGTGCGGGTGAGACTAAAGCCTTCTTAAGCTCTTGGGCTACCTGGAACGGGTCGCTGGAGATGATGCTGGCGGCGTAAAGCTCCATAGTACCGAAATCAGAGGAGCCATCCCACGGATAGCCGCGGTCAACTATTCGGGCGACGATGGGGAAGCCTTTCCATTCTTTGGGGAGAGAGTTAAGGGGTGGGGTGGCTATGCCCACGTTGAAGGCGGTTACATGCATGCAATCACGGAAGCAGGCCAGGACCTCATAGAGCCTGTCTTTGAAGGAGTCGTTCAAGGCGGGTGAAAGGAGCATCATTTCTTTTTCCTTGATGGGGGTCAGGTAAGACAGGATTCGGATTCCGTCCTTCTCTAGAGCCAGGCCAAGGTTGAGATGAACTTGGTACAGGTCGTCGAAATAATTGGAGCCATTTTCGGCTTTGTAGCGAAGGGCGGCCTGGCGCAAGGCTTCGATTTTGGCGTAATGACAATCGTGGCTGAGCACCACCTGGGCATGGCCATGAGCCATACTCGCTCCGGCTTTCTTCAGTGCGTTCCACAGGAAGAAGTAGTACTTGGCCGAGGGGTCGAACTGGTGGGCTTTTTGTGCCCACTTCCAGCCGGTGTCCAGATAGTCGATAATCTCCTCTCTGGAGAACTTGAGCGGGTTAAAGTCTTTGAAGATTATCATGCCGTGGAGCCCGTCATATTTGGCGATATTGCTGGCGGTGATGCAGTACTTTCCTTTTATTCTGCCGAAAAGGTCTTCCGGGGTATCTTCCAGAGGTTTGCTTAGCGGGTCGTCTTTGGCTTTATCCAGAATATTGGCTTCGACTCTAAGCCTGTCTTCATACTGCCGTGGACGCAGGGCTCGCAGTGAGTTGAATATGGCGCCTTCAAAGGTGACCAAGTTGGTTACCTTGATGATTTTCTGCTCGGTTACCCTATCCACCGAACCGAACTGCTGCTCAATCCAGGGGAGCATGGTGGCAGGTGGCTTGAGGCAGCCCTTAGCAGTCGAAACCGAGAATATGCGTTGGAAAAGCCTTTTTGCTTTCTGGGGCAGAGCCTCGACCAGAGTATCGAGGTCAACAATAGTTTGGCTGGCTGGGTTCACAGCTTGCCTCTAATGCATTGATATACTCTTGTAATAAGTCGGTGGCTTGAGCCGTATTACCATTTTCCAATGCCGACAGGGTGTTTTCCAGTATGCTTACTTCACGGGTGAGATGTGCCGATATATTGCATAGAGAGCCGCAGCAGGGCGTCATCCCTTCAGACCGCCACAGGAGAGCCTCTTTTATCTCCAGCATTTTTTTCACATCTTTAATAGCCTGTTTTATTTTCTTAGGGTCAGCCACCTTCTGCTTGGTAGCACTGACACTATCTTTATCGATTATCATCATTTCCATTTCACCTCCAAACTATTCACCTCTGTGGACTAAACATGTAGCTTCCTCGTGTCTTTAACTCTGTAGGGACAGACCTTCAGGTCTGTCCGTTGCGGACAGGTCTAAAGACCTGTCCCTACATTATGCACTCTGCTTGTTAAGTCTGTCTACTCGCCACGTTTGTATCGAAAACGAAAGAACCAGAAAAGGCGTAGCTCCGATAGTCATCCACCAGCCCTGCGCGCACCGGATTATTCAGTATATATAAAGCCACCTCTTCAAGTGCCTCTTCTTTTCTCAGAACATGGTCATAATAACTCCTGTGCCAAAGAGGGCTATTACATGTCCTCCTAAATTTAAAGCTGGTCTCTTGTTTAAATGTTTTCATAAACGTGTGTAAAGAGGATTTATCCTCTCCTAATAGTAAAAGGTGAAGGTGGTCAGGCATAAAACAGTAGGCGTAAATAGTGAAGCTATTCTGCGTACCCAAACGTTTCAATAAGGGCATAACAGTGTCAATGACTGCCTTTTCTTTGAAATATGGTCTTTTTTGATAGGTTGAACAAGTGACGAAATATGCATAAGGCCCTGAATAATCGAAGCTGCACAGCCTTGGTGAACTCTTTCGTTGCTTTAGCATTCCTCCCCGTTTTGCGGACAGGTCTAAAAACCTGCCCCTACATTCGCCATGTTATCAATTCTGTAGGGATAGACCTTCAGGTCTGTCCGTTGCGGACAGGCCTTAAAGACCTGCCCTCTACATTATGTGTCCGTCGTCTTAGTGCTTGAAATGGCGTATACCGGTGAGCACCATAGCCATATTATACTTATCGGCCGTGGCGATTACCTCTTTGTCTCTTACTGAGCCGCCGGTTTGGATTACGGCAGTTGCTCCGCCCTGTGCTGCCACCTCAACGGTGTCAGGGAATGGAATCATGGCATCGGAGGCGAGGACACTGCCTTTGGCGGCATCACCAGCCCTCTTCAGAGACAACTCGACGCTAACTACCCTGTTGGGTTGCCCTGTGCCCATGCCGAGCAGCGTGTTGTCTTTAGCCAGGACGATACCATTCGACTTTATGTGTTTCACCGCTTTCCAGGCGAAGAGAAGGTCGCGCATTTCAGCCTTGGTTGGCTCGCGCTTGGATACCGTCTTGGGCTTAAATTCTTCCTCGGTGTAATAGTCCTGCTCTTGCACCAGGAAACCGCCGCCGATAGGGCGCAGGTCGATGTTCCCGGTTTTGCCTTGATGTGTCTGTATGGGCAACGAGAGTAGACGCATGTTCTTCTTGCGTTTAAAGATTTCAAGGGCTTCGTCACTGTAGCCTGGGGCTATGATGCAGTCGTAATGAGTTTTATCAATTTCGGCAGCTAGGGCGAGGTCAATGGGGCGGTTACAGGCAACGATGCCGCCGAATGCGGATACCGGGTCACCGGCAAGAGCTCTCTTGTAGGCTTCGATAAGGTCTTTGTTGCTACAAAGCCCGCAGGCGTTGTTGTGCTTGATTATGGCTATGGTGGGATCGTTGAAGTCGCAGGCAGTGCTCCAGGCGGCCTCAAGGTCGAGGAAATTATTGAAGGATAGTTCCGGGCCGCTGAGCAGCTTGACCGATGTCATGCCCGTAGGCTTCTGCTTTATGGATTGCTCGGTGTAGAGGGCAGCTTTTTGGTGGGGATTTTCCCCATAGCGCAGGTCATAGAGCTTCTTCATGGCTATGGTCATGTCTTGTGGGAAGGTCTCTTCGTCTCGGAGATACTGGGAGATGGCAGTGTCATACATGGCAACGTGCTGGAAAGCTTTTTGAGCCAGCCTTTTCCGCTCTTTCTGGTCCACCTTGCCCTGGCGCAGCTTGTCGAGGATAACGTCATAGTCTTCAGGGTCGACGATTACCAGGACAGATGGGAAGTTCTTGGCGGCGGCACGGATCATCGTCGGCCCGCCGATGTCTATATTCTCAAGTGCCTCCTCAAGGGAGACATTTGCTTTGGTCACTGTCTGGACAAAGGGATATAGGTTGACCACTACCATATCTATAGTTTGAATCTTGTTCTTTGCCAGCTCGTCCATGTGCTGGGGAAAGTCACGCCTGGCTAAGATGCCACCGTGGACTACCGGGTGAAGGGTTTTCACCCGACCATCTAAAATCTCAGGGAAACCGGTTAGCTCTGAGATGCTGTGGACCTTTATGCCCTCGGCATCAATAGCCTTTTTAGTGCCACCGGTGCTGAAGATTTCGACATCTAAATCTTTTAGTTTTTGGACAAAATCGACCAGTCCTGATTTGTCGGATACGCTGACAATAGCGCGCAAGTTAACCTCCTTAGGAAATGATTATTTTTTGGCTATTTGTGGACTTGATAACTTTACCAATTTTTTGGGTTTCAGGCAAGGCAGTGGCGAGTTCGGCTACTTGTTCTGGCGAGCAAATAATGACCATGCCTATTCCCATATTAAAGACCTGGTACATCTCGACTTCTTTTATTTTGCCCCGCTCTTGAATGAGCTTGAAGATGGGCGGAACAGGCCAGGAATCCTTGCTGATTTGGGCAGCTATGCCCTGGGGTAAGATTCTGGGGATATTTCCTTCGAATCCCCCGCCGGTAATATGAGCCAGACCTTTAACCATCGGCAAAACTGACTTCAGCTCTGAATAGTAGCATCGGTGCGGCTGGAGAAGCTCCTCGCCGAGATTCCGTTTCAGTTCGGGGTACAAGACCTGCAACGAAGACGGGTTGCGGTCTATATCGAAGACCTTACGCACCAGCGAATAGCCATTAGTATGCAGCCCGCTGGAAGGCAAACCGAGGATAATATCACCGGAAGTGATGAAATTGCCATTGAGTATGTTTGCCTTTTCCACCACCCCAACGATGAAGCCGACGAGGTCATAGTCATCGCCCTGGTATATTCCCGGCATCTCGGCGGTTTCACCGCCGATGAGGGCGCAGGCGACGTTTTTACAGGCCTGGGCTATGCCGCTGACGATGCTTTCCACTCTTTCTGGCAGTAGTTTGCCCATAGCGATATAGTCGAGAAAGAAAAGCGGATTGGCACCGCAGGTGAGTATGTCATTAACGCAGTGGTTTACTAAATCGAAGCCGATGGTGTTGTGCTTATTCAAAAACGAGGCGATTTTGAGCTTGGTGCCCACGCCGTCGACGCTGGAAACTAATACCGGCTCGGCGTAGTCCTTTAATTGGAACATGCCGCCGAATAAGCCGATATCGGTTAAGACTTCGGGTCTGGAAGTAGACCGAGCCAGTCGCTTAATCAGCTCTTTGGCTTTATCGGCGGCTTTGATATCAACGCCGGCCTGGGCGTAAGCCTCACGATCCGCCGAGTTCACTCAAGCTCCCTGAAGGTATGGCTTCTAGTGCCAGTTTGTCCATCTCCAGCTGAACCGGTATGGGGTATTCGCCGGTGAAGCAAGCCAGGCAGAATATATCTTTAGGCAGATCTACCGACTCGATTAAGCCGTCGATGCTTATATAACCGAGGGAATCAGCTCCAATGACGTCTCTGATTTCAGGTATGGTCTTCTGGGCAGCGATAAGCTCCCATCTGGTTGCCATATCCACGCCGAAGAAGCAGGGGTGACGTATGGGTGGGGAGCAGATGCGCAGGTGTACCTCTCTGGCGCCAGCTCGCTTGAGCATAGCGACTACCTTAGGAGTGGTGGTGCCGCGGACGATGCTATCATCAACGACTATCAGCCTTTTCCCGACGATTGTTTCAGACAGTGGATTGAACTTCAGCTTAACGCCGAGGTCTCGCAGTCTCTGGTCAGGCTCGATGAAAGTGCGTCCCACATAGCGGTTCTTGATTAGGCCCTCGCAGTAGGGAATGCCCGAAGCTGTGGCATAACCGATGCCAGCAGCGGTAGCCGAGTCAGGAACACCCATCACCAAATCAGCCTCAATAGGATATTCTCGAGCCAGTATTCTGCCCATGGCTTGCCGTACTGGATAAAGAAGCTTGCCCTGGATAATGCTGTCGGGACGGGCGAAGTAGATATACTCGAAGATACATAAGGCTTTTCGGGTGCTCTCTTCGGTAAAACTCTTGACCCCATTTTTATTTATGACCACTATTTCGCCAGGTTCTACTTCCCTGATAAATTGAGCTCCAACATGGCCGAGGGCGCAGCTTTCTGAGGCAATTACCCAGCCGCCATCGATAGTCCCAAGACAAAGCGGCCGTACTCCCATAGGGTCGCGAACTCCAATCAGCTTATCTTTAGTCAAAATTACCACAGAATAGGCTCCTTGCAGCCGGCGCATAGCATACCTTATCCTGTCTACAGGATTCCTTTCTGTGGAGGACATGACGAGATTGGCTATAATTTCAGAATCGGTGGTGGTAGCGAAAGTGTATCCCAGATGACAGAGCTCGTCGCGGAGGAATTTGGCATTAACTATGTTGCCGTTGTGGGCTAAAGCTATGGTTGTCGAGTTTGCTTCAATCAGTATGGGTTGGGCGTTGCTGGCGCGGCTTGAGCCGGTGGTGGAGTAACGAGTGTGACCTATAGCTATATGACCCTGGAGTTGGGCTAGCTCGTCCTCGGTAAACGCCTGGGAAACAAGTCCCATTGAGGTGTGGAGGCAGATTTTCTTTCCGTCGGCGGTGGCGATACCGGCGCTTTCCTGACCACGATGCTGGAGGGCATAAAGGCCAAAAAAGGTAATTCGGGCTACATCTACTCCAGGAGCATAGATGCCGAATATACCGCAGCTTTCATGCATAGCTAAACTTGCATCTTAATTATAAGCCTTTTCCTATGTAGAGGTCAATTTGGTGGTTGCTCTTAGCCAGTCCAGGGCGGTGGTTACGGCTTTTTCTTCTAGGCGCAATTTGTGCCCGGCGCCAGGAATTATTACCATCTCTTTAGGCTGGCCGGCTTCTTTATAGAGCTTGTAGGCGTGTTCTATTGGCACCAGGTCGTCTTTATCGCCGTGAATCAGGAGCAGGGGGTGGGGAGAGATTCTGTCTATCCAGCGGAGCGGCGAGACTGTGTTGAAGCCATGAAGCCATTCATCGGCCGAGGGCGGAAAGTCTTTATCTCTTATCAGCCCGATGTTGCGGAAGTGGTTAATGGTAGCCTTAGCGCGCTGTTTATCAGTCAAGAAATTGAATTCAGCCGGGCAGGCGAGGGTTACCACAGAAGATACCCTGTGGTCATTGGCGGCGACATAAACGCTCACAGCAGCACCACCACTGGAACCGAGGAGGCAGAGGCGTGACTTGTCCACTTCCTGTATGCCGGCTAGATAGTCGATGGCAGCCTTTAAATCTCGTGTCCAGCCCAGCATGTCCAGATTGCCCTGAGCCGGGCCTGCTCCCCGGAAGTTGAAAATCAGGGTGATAAAGCCGGCAGCGCAGAACCTTTCGGCTAACCCTGGATAGCCTCCGTCATCGCTTGAGCTGGGCTTTCCGGAGGGGATGCCGTGGCAAAGGCACAGGGCTGGGCAAGGCCGTTTGGTGGTTTCTGGGAAATAGACCTCACCGGGAAGGCGAAGGTTGTCCACTGTGAGCGTGAAGTTCTTTTTCTTTTTTTCTCCTGTCATTGCGAGCCTCTTCACTCATGTCATTGCGAGCGAAGCGTGGCAATCTCTGCTTGGCAACCACGTCTGCCTTTTAATGAGATCGCCACGTCGCTACACGCCTCGCGATGACAAACAAGAAATGCTATTGCGAGCGAAGCGTGGCAATCTCTCACAAATCATCATATAGGTCCTGCCACTTATTGTTTATATTGCAAATCAGGTCTATCTTCTTCTGTCTTGAGCCACCTTTGATTTGCTTTTCCCTGGAAATGGCAGCTTTTACATCATCACAGGCCTCGAAGTATACTAGCTTAGTCACATTGTATCTTTTGGTGAAGCCTTCTATCAATTTCTCCTTATGCTCATAAACTCTCTTTTTAAGGTCATTTGTAACACCTGTAATAGCACTCTGTTACTATTGTTTGTCATTATATAGACATAATACTGCTTATGCATTTTCGTCTCTGTTCAGATCGCCACGTCGCTACGCTCCTCGCGATGACACAAAGAAGGAAGCTCTTCGTGATGATAAGTAAACGTAACTCTTATGTCATTTCATCTGGCTTGGTGTGAGCAGTATCAGAAATTCCTTGTTGCCCTCGGCACCCAGTATAGGCGAGGCGACCAGTCCGCGCAATCTTAAGTCATGCTCGGTTATCCAGACGATGAAGCGTGCCAGAACTCGGGCGTGAATCTGCGGGTCTTTGATTATGCCACCCTCGCCCACCTCTTTTCTCTTTGCCTCGAATTGCGGCTTGAATAGCACTATTATGCAACCTGGTAGTGCAAGGTGTTCTACGACATTGGGGATTACTTTGGTCACCGAGATGAAGGACAAATCCATGGTGGCTATATTAACCTTTTCCGTCAGGGAGAAGGGATAATGGGCGTTGACCCTTTCCATGACAATTAATCTGGGGTCCTGCCTCAGTTTGTAGTCGAGCTGGCCGTAGCCGACGTCTATGGCGTAGACACGCCTGGCACCACGCTGGAGCAGGCAATCGGTGAAGCCGCCGGTGGAGGCGCCGACGTCCATGGCTGTCAGGGAGGTGGCATCGAGCTTGAACTCATCTAAGGCGTAAGCCAGCTTGAAGCCGCCCCGGCTGACATATGGCAGTTTTTCGGCTAGCTCAAGCTCTGCGTTTTCATCAACCAGGGTGCCCGGCTTGGTGATTTTCCTGCCGGACACGGTTACCTTGCTGGCCATAATCAGAGCTTGGGCCATTTTCTTGTTTTCAGCCAGCTCTCTCGTCACCAGCAGATTGTCCAGCCGCTGCTTTGGCATAGCAATAGCATTTACCGTCCTGTCACTAAGAACCACAGCGCTCGGAATGGCTTCAGTTTGATGAATGGCGGCGGTACTTCCAGTTGAATTTTCTCGGCTACGGGGAACATGTTGATTCTGTCCACCTCTGGTTTCAGGTGGTCTATTTCCTCAATATTGTTCTTTGACAGCAAGTCATCAAGGCGACGTGCCATCTCCCAGGCGGCTCTAAGGCGCTGGTCGCTTATTTTGGCTAATCGTTCAGATATAATTCTGTATTTCACTCTGAGTTGATTCAGGCGCAGTATGGCTTCGTAGGATGTGTCCACAATCTGCTGGCGGGTCATCCAGTCCGTCTCATAATTGAGGGAATATTTCCAGCTCGGCGATGCCAGCGCCTGGCGGTGCTCTTTCAGCGTCCGAAACAGTATATGGTAGCCGTAGCGCTCGGGGTACTCGAAGCCAAGGCTGCCCGGGTCGAGAAATGGCGCCAACGGGGAGGTGAACATGGAAATCCGCTTGTCTCCACGGAATCTTTCAAGTAAATGTTCGCAATAATCGGTGGTGTCTATGGCTGACTGTGGGGTTTGCCCGGGCAGTCCAATCATGAAGAACACATCCAGCCGCCGGCAGCCGACATCGAGGGCGTCGCCCAGCGTTTGTTCCAGTTCCTGGCTGGAATATGGCCTGCCGATGACTTTCCTTATCTCGGGGTCGTGAGATTCGGGAGAAATCTCCAGGCAGAAGTCAGGGCAGGCCAGGCTCATCTGGCGCAGGAAGTCCTTCGAAGCCGGGTAGAATAGCTCGAGAATGAACTGGTTTTTAACCCGGTTCTTCTGAAGCAGGCTAAAGACCTGGCTGGCGTAGTCTTCTCCTGCCTGACGCAGGTCGCCCAGTATGAAGATGGGGCCGTTGCTGAAGCGCGAGATTTGCCTGACGTCTCGAACCACCGCTTCCGGAGAGCGGAAAACTGGCTTGCCTCGGTTATAGCACTTGCGGAAAGCTGCGGCAGAGCCTCCGCAGATAACGCAGTTCTCGGTACAGCCGCGGCAGGTGAGCACCGCCGTAATGGGATAGCGAAGCCAGTCCTTGACCGGTGTGTAGCTGATGAGGTCGCGGTACCTAATCACAGACCGAACTACGTTGCCGTAATGGTTGACCATGACATCGCTGATGTCGGTGGGGACGTGGGAGAAGGGGTTTTCTTGTATCCTGCCCTGGCTGTCTTTCCAGGCAAGGTTTGGCACTTTCCCCAGTTCCCCCTTATGCCTTATTATGCAGTCCATTAGCTGGCGGAATGGTTCTTCCGTGGAATCTCCCCTGAGCACGTAGTCTATATCGGGGTATTCAAGCAGCTCTTTGGAGAAGTAGGTGGAGGAGAAGCCGCCGAATATCAACTTTGACTCAGGGTGCCATTTTTTAACTATCTTTGCCACCTCAATTGAGCCGTGACAGTGCACCATCCAGTGCAGGTTGATACCGAAGATTGGCGCCTTAAGGCGCTTTATAAAGGCTTCGGCATCGAATTTCCCGTCTCTGAGCATACGCACGGCAAGGTTTACGATGCGCACTTGGTAGCCGGCGCGTCCCAGATATTCGGCGATGCTGGTGAGCCCGATGGGGTACATCTCGAAGACGTAGGAAGGTGGAATCAGGTCGCTGACCGGTCCGTAAAGTATAGTCTTTTTGCGGAAGTCGTAGATGCTGGGGGCATGTAGCAGAATCAGGTCAGTTGGCACAGTAATCTCCTAGATGGCAATTCTATAGCTTTGCTATCTTAAAAATCAAAAATAAAAAGTTTAAAATCAAAATGACAGATAAAAATGCAAAATAGAAACCTTGCTCAATGGACGCAGTAGAGTCCACTTTATAAAGCGTAAACTTGCTCTTTAAGAACCATTTTTGGATTTTGACTTGTAATTTTGCATTTTGATGTTTAGTTTTTACATTTTCAGAAGATTCCTGCTAGGAGATAGCCAATGCCCAGAAGTAATTGAGTCAGCAGAACAACAAGGACGTTATTTGCCATAGCCGGCATCAGCTTGCTTTCGTCTTGATATCTCAGGGCACCTTGAATAGCCCTGATGGCGAAGGGGAGCGTTAGCAAAGCTATGAGACAGAATGCAGGTATCAGCTTTAGTTCCACAGAGCCGAATATCCATACATATACTGCTACAGTGAGAACTGAGTAGACTATGCTCGCCCTTGCCTTCCCCAAAGTTATGGGCAGTGTCTTTCTGTCTGCTATCATATCAGCCTCGGTGTCAGGGAATTCGTTCAGAAACAACAAATTGTGCACTAATATGCCGGAGGGGATAGACGCTATAACAGCGGGGAGCGTGTATTCGCCCGTCTGAATGAAGTAAGCTCCCAGAACCGGCAGTGTTCCCAGACCAACTCCCGGTGACCACTCAGGCCATCCCAGCCTGGTCAGTAGCGGCGTGTAGAGTAGAATGCATACAGCAGCTATAACAAGCAGCGGCAGCAGGAGCCAGCCGCTGACCAGCACGAAGTAAATGCCTATGGGTACTGCCAGCAGGAAGCAGGTTAGGCCAAACCAGAAGACATGCTTAGGCTTTAGAGAGGCGGCGGGAAGGAAGCCGCTGCCGCCGCTGAATGGTGTCCTCCTGGTCTTCAGGTCAATGCCGCTTTTATAGTCATAGTAGTCGTTGAGGACGTTGACACTGATATGGCACAGAAGCAGTCCGATGAAAGCCAGTATAGCGTGGCCAAGATGAAAGGCGCCGTCATGCCAGGCCATGCAGGTGCCCAGAAAAGCTAGCACCACGGAGAGGAGCAAAAACTGTGGCCTGGTCTCGAGGAACCAAACTTTTAGCTTCACGAGTTCTTGAGTATAGCAAACAGGCGAAGGCCATGTCTACAGTATGTTCGATAGTGATCTATTCTGTGCATCTTACCGTATAAATCCTAAATTCGAATTTCTAAGCTCTAAACAAACTCAAAACCCAAAATTCTAATGACCAAAACAGCGCAGTTTCGAATTTGGAGAATTCGAGTTTTGGTATTGTTTGAGATTTAGGGTTTAGTATTTAAGATTTTTGGGTGATGGATGGGTTGTTCAGGCTGCTGCTGATTTCCTCCGGCTGAATCCGAAGATATATATTATCTCCAGGATGGCCAGCGTATTGAGCACAAACAGTGCCACAAACCACCATAGATGCTTGTTGCCGGCAGCACGCCATAGAGCCACGCCTTTCCACGGCATAGTCCAGAGGGCGACCAAGAGGATAATCCATGTCCACACAATTTCTGTCGGATACGAATTTAAGCAGAACATTCCGTATTTACCTCCTTATCAAACAGTCTTTAGTCCACATATTATCGTCCCATGCCAGTTCCTGAATTCTGACTGATTCCGGTTCACGATGAACGCTTCCAATTGCCTAATACCACTCTCGAATTCGCCTTGGGGTATAAGGTGGTAAGTCGAGACATATTTGCTCTTCACTTTTTGCAGATATTCGTAGTCTATGGGGATGTTCTCAACAGTCACCTCTTCGTGTTTAATATTTTTGAAACCGTGACAGTTCAACAGGTAATCTATCTGGTGAATATCTGGGAATCTACCTTTATCGATATCGATGTAGCTGGGGAAAAAATTTTTAATAATCGGATGTTGATTTTCGATTTGTTTATGACTGGAGGTTAAAAGAACCAGGACGCCACCACGCAACACGCGATAACACTCTGAAAGCATGGAGTTCAGGTTTTTTATTTGATGAACAACGTAAGCTCCTATTATGGTATCGAAAGAACCGTCACGGAAAGGCAATTGCCGGTTATCGATATCGGCACAGATAACTTCAACAGATTTGCCCCTGGCGACCTTCAACATGGGGAGCGACGCGTCTACACCGATTACATCTGTCTTTATTATATTCCGTAATTGCGAAGCTATATTTCCCGTGCCGCAGCCCAGGTCTAAGACCTTCTTTCCTGCACTAATCCTCCCCAGTGCAATAACCTTTTTTATCAGACTCTGTGGGTAGGAGCGATAATTGTCATATGTCTTTGAAATATCGGTGTAGTTGACTGCCATGCGACTTCTAAGGTTTCAGAGGTTGATATTAGAATACTTTCTCCATGGTCGGGCCACGGTCTTATTTCCCAAGGTGTCTAGGGCTCTATTTATCATCTTCCTGGTATCGCTAGGCATTATGATGTCATCGATGTAGCCTCGCTCGGCTCCCATGTAGGGATTCTCGTAGAGTTCTCGATACTCCTGTATTCGTTTGCCCTTCACCTCTTTGGGGTTTTCTGCCTCTTTTATCTCCTTGGCAAAGATGACGCTGGCTGCAGTCTCAGCTCCGACAATGGTGACCTGTGCTGTTGGCCAGGCGAAGACTAGGTCGGCACCGATGGATTTGTCCAACATCCCGTAGTGGGCACCGGCGTAAGATTTCCTTACCATGATTGAAATCAGGGGCACGGTAGCATCGGCCCAGGCGTAAAGCAACTTGGCGCCATGCCGCAGAATACCTTTCCAGTCCTGTTCAGAGCCTATCATATACCCGGGACAGTCCTGGAAGCTGATCAGCGGGATGCTAAACAGGTCGCAAAACCTTATAAATCTGGCCATTTTGTCTGCGGCGTCTACGTCGATTACCCCGCCAATGTACGTTGACCGATTGGCTACTATACCTGCCGGGCGACCATTGAATCGGGCAAAGCCTATGATGCAGTTCGGTGCGTGGTCTTTCAGTAGCTCAAAAAGGCAGCCATCATCAACTACCAGTGTGATTAGTTTAAGCATGTCAAAGGGTTGGGCTGAGTTGTCGGGAATTATGGTATCCAGTTCTGGGATTGTTCTCTCGGGGTCGTCCTTCGTCTTGACACAGGGTGGCTTTTCCTTATTATTAGAGGGGAGGAAGGACAAAAGCTGTTTGCAGGCATCTAAGGCTTCTTTGTCGTTTCCGACTACGATGTGGGTTTGCCCCGATTTAATGGCATGAGCTTTCCAGCCAGAAAGCTCCTCCAGTGTAATTTCCTCCCCGATTTGAGTTTTTACGAAGGCAGGGCCAGCGATGCCCATGAAGCCGGTGTGCCGGCATTGAATGAGGAAGTCCTGCATTACCGGGTGATAAGCCTGCCCGCCTAAACATGGTCCCATGAGCAAAGATATTTGGGGCACTATGCCAGAAGCCAGGATTTGGGCTCTGAAGAGCCAGCCATAAGCCTCAAGAGTATCCATTCCTTCTTGGAGCCGGGCTCCTCCTGAGTCGTTCATGCTTATGCAGGGCCAGCCCATGTCTTTGGCAAATTCGAGGGCGCGGGCAAATTTCTTGCCGTGATATTCGCCAAAGGTTCCTGCCATAGCAGTAAAGTCCTCGGCAATAGCGACGACTGGTCTGCCATTTACCTTACCGTAGCCAGTTATTACTCCTTCAGCCGGCACCTCCCTTTTGTCCATACCGAAACTTGTAGTCCTGTGCTTAACGAAAAGTCCTATTTCGGTGAAAGTATTTGCGTCAAAGAAATAGTCAATTCTTTCCCGTGCTGACCATTGCCCAGCTTTATGGCGCTGCTCAATGGCTTTAGGGTCACCCATTTGCTTTATTTTGTCTCGCTTTGCCTTGTAAGCCTCAATTAGCTCTTTGGTCTTTGACATTGTTGCCCCGCCTTTCGCAGTCTGGTTTTTAGCTGCTAGATGTTTCGCTTACCTCAATGCCTAAATGCAATGAAACTTATTCCTGGCTTTAGCGAATGCCGATTTCTCTGGAGATGACGAGCTGCTGGATTTCTGAAGTTCCTTCGGTGATGGTTGACATTCGGGAGTCGCGGAAGTAGCGCTGGACCACGGACTCTTCCGTCAGACCATAGCCGCCGTGAATCTGCATGGCTTCGGCGGTCACGCTTACTGCTACCTCGCTGGCAAAAAGCTTGGCCATAGCTGCTTCTTTCAAGTGTGGCTTGTTTTGGTCATAGAGCCAGGCGGCGTGGAATATCAGCCAGCGCGCTGCTTCTATGTCCATGGTCATTCGTGCCAGTTTGAAGGCATTGGCTTGGAATTTGGCGATAGGTTGCCCGAATTGTACCCTTTCCTGAGCGTATTTGAGGGAAGCATCATAAGCTGCCCGGGCCAAGCCTAGACTTCGGGAGGCGTGGGATATTCTGCCGCCAGTTAGCGATTCCATAACGTAGGGAAAGCCTTTACCTTCTTCACCGATGAGATTTTCTTCGGGTACGGGACAATCTTCGAAGCTTAGCTCCCCTGTTTCACCGGAACGGCCACAAAACTTATGCAGCTTGGCACGGTTGAATCCGGGGGTGCCTTTTTCGACAATGAACAGGCTGACTCCGCCTCTAGACCCTTTGCTTTTGTCCGTATAAGCGGCAGCCAGAACGAAGTCGCAGATATTTCCATTGGTGATAAAGATCTTTGTGCCATTGAGAATGTACTTGCCGTTCTTTTTAGTTGCTGTTGTCTCTATAGCTGCGGCATCGGAGCCGGCGTTAGGCTCGGTAAGCCCGAAAGCGGCTATTTTTTCTCCTTTAATGGCTGGCATTAAGTATTTCTGCTTCTGGTCTTCACTCCCTCGTGCGTAGACAGCAGAGGTAGCAATTCCTCCCTGTACCATGATACCGGCACATATGCCGACGCTGTGGTAAGCTACAGCCTCGACTGAAATACAGTCGCCTACCTTGCCTATCTCGGCGCCGCCATACTTGGCGGGATACCTGACGCAGAGGTAACCTAACTTGCCCATCTGGGGAAATAGCTGGAGGGGGAAGGTGGCTGTTTTCTCAGCTTCCTCAACGAGCGGAGCGATTTCTTTTTCCGCGAAATTACGTATGGCTTCTTGGAACATTTTATGCTCTTCGGAAAGCTCGAAGTCCATTTTTTATTGTCCTCCTTGTATTTGAAAGTAATTGGGCAAACCTTTAATATTGTATAGTAAATCCATGGAAGTTAAAATAGTGTGTTCCTTTGTCATTGCGAGGCGTCCCGAGTGAAGCGAGGGAACAGCCGTGGCAATCTCGTAGTTGAACTGCAGGTATGGCATGGAGATAATTCCAGCCGTTGATATCAAAGGTGGCAGATGTGTCCGGCTGTATCAGGGCGATTACAGCCAGGAGATGGTTTTCTCTGAGGACCCGGTGGCTGTTGCCCTCGACTGGCAGGCTCAAGGAGCTAGTCGGCTGCATCTGGTTGACCTGGACGGTGCTGCCGGTGGTGAGCCGCGTAATATTGCTGTTGTCGAGGCTATAGCAAAACGGGTGAACTTACTCGTGCAGCTTGGCGGCGGTATAAGGGATGAAGCTACGGTGGTCAGGCTGTTAGCTATAGGGATAAATCGCGTGATTCTGGGGACAGTGGCAGTAGAGCAGCCAGAGATGGTGGAAAAATTGTGCCAGAAGTTCGGTGAAGCCATAGTCGTTGGTGTAGATGCCAGGGATGGGCGTGTGGCTACTCATGGCTGGCAGAAGGGCACTGGGATTACAGCTTTAGAGCAGGGCTTGAAGATGGCGGCTATGGGAGTGAGACGTATTATCTATACCGATATAAAACGCGATGGCACACTTACCGAGCCTGGTTTTGAAGCCATAGCCGGGATGGTCAAAGGTTTGAATTTGCCGATTATTGCTGCCGGTGGCATTTCAGCCTTGAATCACTTGAGTAAGCTCAAGGAGATAGGGGTAGAAGGTGCTATTGTGGGCAAGGCGCTTTACACCGGCGATATGAAATTGAGCGAGGCTCTAGCTCTGGGGCTATGAGGAGGGCGGACAGACCTGAAGGTCTATCCATACGTTTGTCTTTTTCTCTGGTGTCATCGCGAGGAGCGTTAGCGACGTGGCGATCTCGGTGAGGGGAACTATGAGATTGCCACGCTTCGCTGGCAATGACGGGGGAGGGTATGTAGGGACAGGTCTTTAGACACGTCCGAAAGTAGAGGGGGAAATATTGCAGCAGCGAAGAAGTTCACCAAGGCTTATGAGTTTTGATTACACAGGGCCTTATGCTTATTTCATCACGTGCTCTACATATCAAAAGAGGCCATATTTTAAAAACAAAGAAATAGTTGATATTGTTTTACCTGTTTTAAGACGGAGCGGTGAACAAAATGACTTTGGTATTTATGCTTACTGTTTCATGCCTGACCATCTTCATCTCTTGCTTTTGGGAGAGAAAGAATCTTCCCTGCATAAATTTATTAGGACGTTTAAGCCAGAAAGCAGTTTTGCATTTACGAGAGCGCATGCTAGTCCTCTTTGGCAAAGGAGCTATTATGACCATGTCCTCAGGAAGGAAGAGGTGCTTGAAGAGGTGGCTTTGTATATACTGAATAATCCGGTGCGGAAGGGGTTAGTGGATGATTATAAGAGCTATGCTTTTGCAGGCTCCTTCATGTTTGATATCAAGGAACTGGGCGGACAGACCTAAAGGTCTGTCCCTACAGATTAGAAAATGTAGGGACAGGTCTTCAGACCTGTCCGATGTCGGATAATAAATAAGGTGGTGTGTGATGTTGAAATTCGATGATAAGGGTCTAATTCCGGTCATAATTCAAGATGCCGATAGCGGCGAAGTGCTGATGTTGGGCTACGCTGATAAGGAAGCTCTGCAGCGGACGCTGGATAGCGGTGAGGCCTGGTTCTACAGCCGCAGCCGACAGGAATTATGGCACAAAGGGGCTACCTCCGGTAGCATTTTGAAAGTGCAGTCCATGGCTAAAGACTGTGATAGCGATGCTATCCTGATTCGGGCTAAACCGGCCGGCCCGGTATGTCACACCGGCAACCGGAGCTGTTTCTTTCAGGAATTTGACAGGAAAGATATCGGCTAAGCTTGATTGTTAGAGGTTAATGGCTCGCCACTATCGGCTTCGATGACTTTTTTCAGCGCAGATAAGGCTGTTTCCAGTTGGTTGTCGTTTGGTTCTCCTGTGGTCATGGTTTGTAATAGAAGACCTGGGGCGAGGAGACCACGTATAAACCAGTTCCGACTATGGTTGGCTCCGAAGCGGATAAACTCATAACCGATGGCGGCGATGACAGGGATGAGAACGATGCGGGACAGAATGCCCAGCCACAGTGGCGGGCGACCCAGCAGGGCGAAGACAAAAATAGAGATAACCAGGACTGCCAACAGGAAGCTGGTGCCGCAGCGGGCGTGGGATGTAGAGTAGTTTTTGACATAATCTATTTCCAGGGGCATCCCGGCTTCGTAGGCATTGACCACCTTGTGTTCGGCGCCGTGATAGGCAAAAATCTTCTTCACATCTGGCATCAGGCTTATCACTTTCAGATAGGCGATAAAGATGCCGATGCGTATGATGCCCTCGACGATGTTGCTGGCTAGGGCTGAGGCGATGTATGGATCGACCAGGTATCGAGTGAGCAGCAGTGGAGTGACAAAGAATAGAGCTACAGCGAAGGCAACGGCGATAACCAAGCTCCCCCACAGCAGCGCTGGAGATATGCCCTTTTCGTCTTCCTCGGCTGCGGCAATCTGGGCGGAGTGAAGCAGGGTTTGAATCCCCAGGGCTAAAGTCTCGATGAGTACTATTATGCCCCTGATGATGGGCCAATTTCTCACGCGGCCTTTGTATAGGTTGGCAAGTGGCTGGCTGGTTACGCTTATCTCACCATCGGGTCGGCGGACAGCGACAGCCACATTCTCCTGCCCTCGTATCATCACGCCTTCGATTACCGCTTGCCCACCGTAATGGAAAGGTTTCTCTTTCATACTTAACTTTTCTGCTGACGTAGGGACAGGCTTTTAAGCCTGTCCGCAGGCGGACAGACCTGAAGGTCTGTCCCTACACTCATCACTTTAGCCCCATCAGAGAAATCCTAGACCCGAGGTTTTAACCTCGGGAACTCGACCCTAAAGAGTCGAGACTCGCTCATAAGATAAGAAATCCTAAATACTAAACCCTAAATCCCAAACAATATCAAAATCCGAATTTGCCAAATTCGAAACACCTGATGGTTTTGGTCATTTGTATTTTGAGTTTGGGATTTGCTTGGTGCTTGGAAATTTGAGATTAGGATTTTCGTGAGATTGTAGGCACAGGTCTTTAGGCCTGTACGTAGATAAGGAGTGTCTCAAATCCGCCTGGTTATTTGGTAAGCTTGTAGCGGCGTTTGAAGCGTTCCACTCTACCGGCGGTGTCCACTATCCTCAGTTCGCCGGTGAAGAATGGATGGCATTTGCTGCATAGCTCCACTTTCAGTGTCTTCCTGGTGGAGCCTGTAGTGAAGGTATTGCCACAGGAGCAGATCACCTTAGCATCGTTGTGGTATTCAGGATGTATTTTAGCCTTCATTTCGTTTGCTCAGCATAAACGCTAGCTTTTTTCCGGTTCTTGGTTGCCGGTTCATATTTGACGGTGCCGTCAATCAGGGCAAACAGGGTGTGGTCTTTGCCTATGCCCACGTTGTTACCCGCGTGAATGCGAGTTCCTCGCTGTCTGACCAGTATGGTGCCAGCATGAACCTGCTGACCGCTGTACCGTTTCACGCCAAGCCTTTTAGACTTGCTGTCGCGCCCGTAGCGTGTACTGCCTCCGCCCTTCTTATGTGCCATTAGCTCTTACCTCCGGTTGTCGCCTTTTTCTTTTGGGTTTTCTTTGGTGCTATCTCCTTGCCGGGTTTAACGATTTCCTTGATTTCCAGTCTAGCATAAAGCTGTCTATGTCCCTTTTTCCGGCGATAGCGCACCTTGGGTTTATACTTAAAGACGATAACCTTGTCGCCTTTACCTTCACCGAGGCAGGTGGCAATTACCTTGGCGCCATCGATGGTCGGGCTGCCGACGATGGTGTCTTCTTCATCGGCGATAAGCAGCACCTTAGAAAGTTCGACATCTTCGCCGTCGGCAACTTCTAGACGGTCAACACTGATCTTTTGGCCCGGGGCTACTTTATATTGCTTGCCGCCGGTTTCGACTATAGCGTAAGTTTGTGTCATTTTCAAAGCAAAGGGTAATTTACCAGATTAGATAGCTGAATGTCAAATTCACCCTCACCTGGCAGCTTAACCCCATAGAGCCTTAGCCGCGTCCTCCAGACCGAGCTCGAGCAGTTTCTCTTTGCTGGGTTTGCCGCTGGCGTCCCAGTCCCTGGCGGCGAGATAATCGTTGCGCAGTGTGGGGAAATCCGCGCTCTTTCCCGCCGTGGGGCCAGCTTCGGGTGGAGGATTGCCGGAAATTCTGCCCGGGACTTTGAAGTCAGCCATGCCTATACCTTCACGGATATTGAACGCCTGCCGTATGTTGGCGATTCTGTCTCCTATTTTCAGCAGGTCATCTATACTGTAGTTCCAGCCTGTGGTCAGGTTTATGAAGTCGGTGAGGGCGCTGGCGGGCATGAAACCCAAACCGAACATGCACAGGCCGGCGCAGCTTATGGCATGCATCAGGTCGCTGCCCATCTTGTTTGCCTGGCCGCGGCCGGCAGTGGACTTGCTGTCGTAAGCGGGAAATTCCAGACCGCTGGCTGGCTTGGTGCCGTAGCTTCCCTGTGTATGGCGGGCTGGCGTGGTATCAAGATAGGCAGTGGCATAGTACAGGTAGCGTTTGGGGTCGTGCATGGGCACTTCTTGGCCTTGGATGTGGATGGCGAACTCTTCGGCTCCTTTGCCTATCTGCTGCGCTGCCCGCTTGACGCCATCGGCTAGCACCTGACCAAAACCCTCTCTCTTTGCCAGCTTCTCGGTCATCTCCACGATGGCTTTGTGGTTACCCCATTTAAGCTCGATGCCATCGGTGTCTTTGTTGCTGATAAGCCCATTTTCGTAGCACTCTATAGCGAAGGCCATTGTGCAGCCGGCGGAAATCGTGTCCAGCCCGTAGCGATTACAGATATCGTTGATCTTTATTATGGACTCGAGGTTGTCGTTCAGGCACATGGAGCCGAAGGCTGCCAGGGTCTCGTATTCCGGCTTGTGCACTTCCGCCGGATAGTTGTATTGTCCTGTGCCTGGCTTCATATGGCCGCCGCAGGCAACGGGGCATTGCCAGCAGCCGTATTTGCGTTCCTGCAGGTTAATCACGCTCTGGTCGCTTATGTCGGCAGCAGTGGTAAAGTCCAGCGCTGTCCCTTGCCAATTCTTGACCGGGGCATCACCGATTTGCACTAATACATTCATACCGGCGCAAGTGCCGAAATTGCGGAATGCCTCAACGGCGCCGCCTAGCTCCTTGAGGTATTTCGTCCTAGCCTCTTTTAGCTCTGACTCATGGGCAATAGGAACTGGCTTATTCCCTCGCACCACTATGGCTTTGAGCTTCTTCGACCCCATCACCGCCCCCAGCCCAGAGCGGCCGGCGGCCCTCCCCTTGTTGTTTATGATGCAGGAGATGAGGGACAGACTCTCTCCTGAAGGGCCGATGCAGGAGATTCGAGCC
This sequence comes from Chloroflexota bacterium, assembly GCA_016875875.1. Lineage (NCBI taxonomy): Bacteria > Bacillati > Chloroflexota > Chloroflexota bacterium. The sequence goes on from VGOP01000002.1 coordinate 230,137, forward strand.
TCTTTGCCAAGCTCAGCCTGGAGCAGCGACTCCGTTTCCCAGGTGTCTTTGCCCCACAATTTGTCTGCTTTTCTCAGCTCGGCTTTACCATCATCGATTAAGAGGTAAACGGGTGCTGGTGATATGCCGGTGAAGAAAATGGCGTCATAGCCGGCGAATTTCAGGTGTGGTCCGAAATCACCGCCGGAGTTGGCATCACCCCAGGTTCCGGTGAGCGGTGATTTGCCCACCGCCACATATCTCGAGCCGAAGAGGGCGGGAGTGCCGGTGAGAACGCCGGTAACGAATCCCAGCATGGCATCTGGCCCCAAGGGGTCTACTTGAGCTCTCTGACGGCTGAATAATATCCTGGCGCCGATACCGTAACCGCCGAGGAAATTCCGATACAGAGCCTCTTCAACAAGCTCCTCCATTATCTTGGCTTTTGTCAGGTCAACGTAGAGAATTTTACCTAAGTAGCCACCGGCCATTGGTTCACCTCCTGAAGCGAAATCTGGTGCGAAATTTTGGAATGACGGGACAACAAGGTTATTATACAGTTAAGGCTAAAGATGTCAATAATTGGCTCGCCAAGTCAAAAATCAAAAATAAAAAGTCAAAATGGCAACTGAAAATGCAAAAATATTGTGTCTTGCTCAGCTGGTCTGATAACTCAAGGAAAACCTCTGACTCGCCTGTTGAAGTCCTTTCTGAATTTTGACTTGTCATTTTGCATTTTGATCTTTAACTTTTGCATTTTGTCCATCGTTTGACACTGTATCTGGCTTTTTGTTAAACTGCCATTGAAGTGGCTAGGGAATCAGCCGAGACCTTGCCTGCTGAGACTTCAACCAGGGGCCTGGTCGAAATCTTCACCGGTCATGGCAAAGGCAAAACATCAGCAGCTCTGGGAGTGCTTCTACGTGCCCTGGGGCATGGTCTCCACATACATATTGTCTTCTTCATGAAGGGCGATTTCCCCTACGGAGAGCAGAAAATCCTATCCGAACTATCCAATGTTACCGTTGAAAGATTCGGCTTTCAAGATTTCGTTGACCCGGCAAATGTTAAACCGGAGGAGAAAGAAGAAGCTCGAAAGGCTCTGGGGGCTGCCCGAAAAGCTGTGCTCAGCCTGAAAAATGATGTAGTCATCCTCGATGAAGTGAACGTAGCTGTAGCCTGGAAGCTGATTAGTGTGGATGACGTCATAAAACTGATACATGACAAGCCGGAGAAGGTAGAGCTTATACTCACCGGCCGCTACGCTGACCCTAAGCTAATCGAGTTGGCTGATTTAGTCACCGATATGGTCAAAGTGAAGCACCCGTATGATAAAGGGATATTATCCCGCAAGGGGTTTGAATACTGAGATCATCAAATATCAAGGTGTAGGGACAGACCTTCAGGTCTGTCCAATTCGGACGGGTCTTTAGACCTGTGTAAGGGAGATATTGGAGTGTCAGGCCAGCGAAAGAAGGAAGAATTGGAGAAAAAGGCCAACCAGTGGCATGCCCAGGCTCAGAGTTCTGAGGAAAGACAGGATTCCTTTATCACCAACTCTGGGGTTCCTGTTGAACGGCTTTATACACCACTCAACATTGCAGACATGGACTATCTTCGGGACTTGGGTTTTCCCGGTGAGTATCCATATACCCGCAGTGTTCACTACACCGGCTATAGAGGCAAGCTGTGGACGATGCGCATGTTTGCCGGCTTCGGCTGTGCCGAAGAGACCAATGCCCGCTACAAGTATCTTTTAGAGCATGGTGACACTGGGCTGAGCGTTGCCTTCGATTTCCCGACTTTAAATGGCTACGATAGCGATGATCCTGAGGCCAGAGGGGAATTCGGTAAATGTGGTGTGGGCGTCTCATCCTTGGCTGACATGGAGATATTGTTCGATGGCATTCCTGTCGATGAGATAACCACATCTATGACCATAAACGGGCCGGCAGCGGTTATCTGGGCGATGTATCTGGCTAACGCTCAGAAGCGAGGCATCCCTCTGGATAAGTTAGGTGGCACCATACAGAACGATATACTCAAAGAATACATGGCGCAGAACGCTTTTATCTTCCCGCCCAAGCCTTCTATGCGCCTTATTGTTGACACTTTTGAATTCGGCATGAAACAGGTGCCACGCTGGAACACCATCAGCATCAGCGGCTACCATATACGCGAAGCTGGTGCCACCGCTGTTCAGGAGCTGGCGTTCACCCTGGCTGATGGTCTTGCCTATGTTCAGGCGGGCATTGACCATGGGCTGGAGGTGGATGATTTTGCCCCCAGGCTCAGCTTCTTTTTCAATTGTCATATTGATTTCTTTGAGGAAATCGCCAAGTTCCGTGCTGCGCGCCGCATCTGGGCACGGGAAATGAAAGAGCGGTTCAACGGTAGCGAGCGCTCTCAGTGGTTGCGTTTCCATACCCAGACAGCCGGCTGCTCGCTCACCGCACAGCAGCCGGAAAACAACATTGTTCGTACCGCCATTCAGGCACTGGCTGCTGTCCTCGGCGGGACACAATCCCTGCATACCAACTCTATGGACGAAGCACTTGCCCTGCCATCGGAGAAGGCGGTGACCATAGCTTTACGCACCCAGCAGATTATCGCCCACGAAAGCGGAGTGGCTAACACCATTGACCCTCTCGGTGGCAGCTACTTCCTCGAATACCTTACCAATAAGACGGAAAAGGCTGTGTACGAATATTTTGCCAAGATAGATTCGCTTGGCGGCGTTATACCGGCTATAGAGGCCGGCTTCTTCCACAGGGAGATCGCTGACTCGGCTTATCGCTATCAGCAGGAGATAGATAGCAAAAAGCGCATGGTTATCGGCGTTAATGAATATGCTGTGAATGAGCCGATAACCATTCCAATCCTGGAGATGGATAAAGAGGGGGAGAAGCGGCAGCTTGAGCGGCTCAGCCGACTGCGACGCGAGAGGGATAACGAGCAGGTTTCGGTAAAGCTTGAGGCATTACGCCAGGCTGCCCAGGGCAACGGAAATCTCATGCCTTATATTCTAGATGCCGTAAGCGCCTATGCAACTCTGGGTGAAGTCTGTGGCGTATTACGGAAGGTCTTCGGTGAATATCGGCTGCCGGCATTGGTATAATATAAAAGTCAAAAATCAAATATCAAAAATCAAACAAATATCAAAGAGCAAAATGCAAAATGGCAAGTCAAAATTCAAAAATGAATTTAAGGGGCGAGTTTACAAGTTTGCGTTGGAGGTTATCGGATTTGTTGAGCAGTTGTCGAAGGGGCAAGTTTCAACTGTTATTGGTGACCAGCTATTGCGGAGCGCTACAAGTATCGGGGCCAATATTATTGAAGCCAAAAGTGCCTCATCAAACAAAGACTATATTAACTTTGGTAAGTATCCCCCCATAACACGTATAAGTAATAGGGTGTATAATCCTCTTAACAAATTAGTTAGGAGGATGAAAGGGATTATGGCTAACTGGTTTACAACATATGGGGCACTATTCTTCCCTGTGGGGGCAACGCTACTAATTCTCCCTCTTACTCTTGAAATTAGTAGTGGGCCAGCTAATATTCTCATTGCCTTTGGGATTGCCTTTATACTATTAAGTTTGTGTGTTTTGTTTTCTCATTATATCGGCTTCGGGCAGAGGAAAGACGTGATGAAGCCAGATTTCAGGAATTAATGAGAGCAATTCATGGGATAAGAAACGGTTTAACTAAAGGACAAAGAAAGCGGCAAAGGGAAAAGTAAAAATTCAAGGTTTGTAAATGGCAAAATATTTAAGCGACAGCACCTACACGTTGCCTGATAGAGAATGATATACGTGGTGTCAAGGGATACTTACCTTAACTTTTTTACGCATGCTTTGAAATCGGCCAATGAGACGAAATTTTGGTTAGGGCTTCTCAGAGATTCAGGCAAGGCTGAAAGAGAGACAACCGATAGACTTTTGAAAGAGGTGACTGAGCTTTCTAATATACTTGCTACCAGCATTCTAACCTTAAAGGGCAAGAAATGATTTTTGCATTTTTATCTGACATTTTGAGTTTTAACTTTTGATTTTTGATATTGTGAACAATCTTTAGAGGCACAACATATCAACCAAATAGAAGGGGGACAAGATGAAAGTAACTTTAAGCGTGATCAAGGCTGACATCGGCGGCTATGTCGGCCATTCCAGCTCGCATCCTGAGGTGCTGGATAAAGGGGAAAAGTGCATGGCAGTGGCTAAGAAGTCCGGGCTGCTAATCGACTATCATGTTACCAGGTGCGGTGACGACCTCCAGCTGATAATGACTCACCAGCATGGAGAGGAGGATGAGAAAATCCACAAACTGGCCTGGGATACCTTTGTCGACTGCACCAAAATAGCCAAGAAGCTGAAGCTGCATGGTGCCGGTCAGGACATGCTGGCTGATGCCTTCTCCGGCAACGTCAAAGGCATGGGGCCCGGCGTTGCCGAGATGGAAATCGAGGAACGAGAGGCTGAAAGCATCATCATCTTTATGGCGGACAAAACTGCCTCAGGTGCCTGGAACCTGCCCCTGTACAAAATTTTTGCCGACCCCTTCAATACCATTGGTCTGGTTATAGCCGGTAACATGCATGGTGGCTTCTCCTTTGAGGTTCATGACGTAAAAGAGCACAAGAAGATAGTCTTCAATGCCCCCGAAGAAATTTATGACATGCTCGTTTTTATAGGCGCACCCAGCCGCTTTTGCATTAAAGCGGTGTACCATCGGGAGAGCGGTGACATAGCCGCTGTCTCTTCCACTCAGCGCTTGTCTATGATGGCTGGCAGGTATGTGGGCAAAGATGACCCGGTATGCATTGTCCGCTCTCAAGGGCATTTCCCGGCTGTAGGCGAGGTCCTTGAACCCTTTGCTTCTCCCAATATAGTGGAGGGCTGGATGAGAGGCTCGCATAACGGCCCCTTGATGCCGGTAGCCGTCAGAGAGAGTAACCCCACTCGTTTTGATGGCCCGCCCAGGGTGATTGCTGCCGGTTTCCAGCTTGCCAATGGTAAACTGGTTGGCCCACTGGATATGTTCGATGACCCGGCTTTCAACAACGCCCGCCAAGCGGCCTGCGATATCGCTGATATGCTACGCCGTCTCGGACCTTTCGAACCCCATCGTTTGCCTCTGGAAGAGATGGAATACACCACCTTGCCCCAGGTGATGAAGAAGCTTAAAGGAAGACTCAAAAACATTTAGATGCGGAACCCACTCACCTAACCTCTCCCTCGAGGGGAGAGGAATAAGGTGAGGGTGAAGAAATAGTGGCTACATCAAAAGGGAAAAATGTCTAAGTTACTCTTGGCTACCACCAACCGGGGAAAAGCCCGCGAATATCGCCATCTCCTGAGCGGACTCCCCTTCGAACTTGTGACCCCAGATGAGATAGAGATAGATATAGATGTGGAGGAAAACCGTCCTAGCTATGAAGAGAACGCCAGTATTAAAGCTGCCGCATATGCCGGGGCGAGCCATCTTATCACTTTAGCTGACGATTCGGGAGTTGAAGTTGATGCCTTAGGTGGCGAGCCAGGTATCCGCTCAGCTCGTGCTGCTGGTGAAGAGGCCAGCGATAAAGACAGGGTTGAGCACCTTTTATCCAGATTGAAGAATGTCCCTTGGGAAAAGCGGACTGCCCGTTTCAAATGTGTTATCGCCATAGCTACCCCGGAAGGAAGAACCGAGCTATGTCATGGGGAGTGCCAGGGCATAATTGCTTTCGAGCCTGAGGGCGAGAATGGGTTTGGCTACGACCCGGTTTTTTACCTCCCTGAATTTGAGAAAACCATGGCTGAGCTGCCCCTAGAGATAAAGAATCAAATAAGTCACCGTGGCAGAGCTGCTCGTAAGGCATACCGAGTGCTGGAGCGGCTTACGGAGAAAGTCAAACCATGACCGGCCTTTCCGACCCATTTAACCGCCCCATCAACTACCTTCGTATCTCGGTGACTGACCGCTGCAACCTGCGCTGTATTTACTGCCTGCCCCCTGAGGGCATTCGCCTGTTGCCTTATGGTGAGATATTTACCTACGAGGAGATTGCTACGGTTGCCAAGCTGGCTGCTGAGCTTGGTATTAAGAAGGTTAGACTTACCGGCGGTGAACCGCTGGTCAGAGCCAAACTGCCTGAGCTGGTAGCCATGCTAGCCCAGATTGATGGCATTGACGACATCTCGCTGACTACAAACGGTGTTCTCCTGAAGCAGTATGCCGGTGAGCTTAAACGGGCTGGCTTGAAACGGGTTAACGTCAGCCTGGATTCCCTAAAGCAAGATAAGTTTGAACGCATCACCCGCCATCGTAAGCTAAGCGACGTGCTGCAGGGCATAAAAGAGGCTAAAGCTTGCGGGCTGCATCCAGTCAAGGTCAATATGGTGGTCATGCGTGGCATAAATGATGATGAGATTGTGGACTTTGCCAGATTGACCATAACTGAAGGCTGGCATTTACGGTTTATCGAGCTGATGCCCTTTGCCATGGATAACCCGCCGGAGGGGCATTCAACTAGAGGAAAGACCAATGTTCATCCTCAATTTATGTCAGCCGATGAGGTGAAAGAACGTCTGGGCAGTGTGGGAAAGCTGGAACCTAGCCTGCCCATCAGCGGAAATGGTCCGGCTAAATACTTTCGCTTTCCGCAAGCTAGTGGCACCATCGGCTTCATCACGCCGGTTAGCCAGCACTTTTGCTTCAGTTGTAATCGCCTCCGTCTTACTGCCGAAGGTAAGCTACGACCGTGCCTGCTCGGCGACCAGGAAATTGATCTGCGCCAACCACTGCGTGAAGGTGCTTCACCCGAAGAGCTGAAAAAGGTCATCACTGAGGCTATTCAATCGAAGCCGCAAAAGCATCAGCTACAACAAGGTCAGGTCTCTAGAAAACGCCTCATGTCTCAGGTAGGAGGTTGACATGAGTTCATCTTCAGATATTCGGATGGTGGATGTCGGTAGAAAGCCGGTTACTGCCAGGCAGGCTGTAGCCAAGGGCAGAGTTTTGATGCAGGCGGCAACGTTGAAACTGCTCAAACAAGGCAAGTTGCCCAAAGGTGATGTTCTAGCGGCGACTCGAGTCGCCGGCATCATGGCAGCCAAAGAAACCCATCGTCTCATCCCGCTATGTCACCCCCTGCTCATTGAGGATGTCGTTATCGACTTCACCATAGATGAGAAAGCCTCGGCGGTGGAAGTCGCGGCAACGGTTAAAGGCAGCGGCAAGACCGGCTTTGAGATGGAGGCGTTAACTGCCGTGGCCATAAGCGGGCTGACCATTTATGACATGTGCAAGACCGTAGACCAGACGCTACGGCTGGATAATATCCGCCTCATCAAGAAAAGCGGCGGCAAAAGCGGCACCATCTCGCTAGAATAAAGCAGACAGACATTACCGTCAAGTCAAAGATTAAAACTTAAAAATCAAAATGACAACTCAAAAGTCAAAAGTGAAGGCACACTTTCGTCTCTATTCGCTTCTAAGGTACAAGAGTATTTTTGCATTTTTATCTGTCATTTCCCATTTTGATATTTGATATTTGATTTACATATTTAGTCCAAAACCGTTGACTTGACCCAGCGGGCGGGGTATACTTTGACACAATACAACTGTTGGGGGGTGTGACATGAAACTATCCTGCCTGCAAGAAAACCTGAGTAAAGGGTTAGGCATAGTTAGCCGGGCCGTAGCCACAAGAAGTACCTTACCTATCACTCAGAATGTCTTAATAGCCACTGACCAATCCCGTCTTAAGCTAGCTGCTACCAATTTGGAGATTGCCATCAGTTGCTGGGTTGGTGCCAAAATAGAGGAGGAAGGTGCCATCACCATCCCCGCCCGACTTTTGACTGAGTTCATCAGCTCTCTCCCCAACGATAAAATTGACATTGCTCTTACTCAGCGCACCCTGCAACTCAATTGTGCTCGTTTTGAGGCTCGGATCAATGGTCTCGATGCTCAGGATTTTCCGCCCATTCCTCAGGTCAGCGATGGCATAGCCACCAAAATTGAGATTGAAGCCTTGAGGGAAGGGATTAGCCAGGTCACATTTGCCGCAGCTACCGAAGAATCCCGCCCCGTGCTTACCGGGAACCAGCTTGAATTTGATGGAGATAAGCTGGCTCTGGCGGCGGCTGATGGCTTTAGATTGGCTGTCCATAATACCTCTCTGCTGGAGCCAGTTAAAAACAAAACTGCCATAATCGTGCCGGCGCGAGCCTTGAACGAATTAAGCCGCTTTCTCACTGACCAGGAAGAGCCGGTTGAAATCACAGTAAATCAGCAAAAGAGCCAGGTACTATTCAAGCTCAAGAACATAGAGATGGTTTCTCAGCTTATCCAGGGCACATTCCCCAACTACTCGCAGCTCATCCCGCAAAGTTATGTGACCCGAGCTGTTGTTGATGTGGCTGAGTTCTTGCGAGCCATCAGGATGGCCTCCATTTTCGCCCGCGATGGCAGCGGCATCGTCCGGCTGGTCGTTACCCCCGGCGTCGAGCTTACTCCAGGTAAAATGAATATCTCAGCCCGAGCTGAAGAGGTCGGTGATAACGTTGGCGAGATTGACGCCTTGATTGACGGCGAGGCGGCTAAGATTGCCTTCAATGCCAAATACCTCTCCGATGTCCTGTCTGTCCTGCGCCAAAAGCAAGTCGCTTTGGAAACCACCACTTCCTCCAGTCCCGGCGTCCTCCGCCCCGTCGGCGTCGACAACTACGTCCACGTCGTCATGCCCATGTTTGTCCAGTGGTAGAAAACCAACCGCTATCCTGGCGAACGTAACTGCAACCTTTTAAGGTTGTCCAGTGAACAGGCTTTAGCCTCGCAACTACTTCAAGCCAAACGAAAGAAGACAGAAGGAGTATCATGGCCAAAGTTAATACTGTGCTGGGTCCAGTTTCCGCAGATGAGCTGGGCGTTACGCTGATTCATGAGCATCTGACTTTTGGTTATCTGGGATGGGACTGCGATGCATTGGCTCCACCGTATGACCGGGAAGCTGCCGCCAAGGCTTGCGTAGGCGCTTTGAAGGGAGCTAAGGCTTATGGGCTGAAGACGATGGTTGATGCTACTGCCAGCGACGCCGGCAGGGATATAGAGCTGCAGAAGATTGTCTCCGAGAGATTGGGTATAAATATCATCTGTGCTACAGGTTTTTATACGGAGAAATATGGGAAGCCCGGATACCTCAAGTTTCGAAGCCAGATGTATGATATCACCGCTGAAGTCTGCGAGACATTTGTTAAGGAGATTACACAGGGCATTGGAAATACGGGAGTGAAGGCGGGTGTCATTAAGGCAGCCACGGGACATGCCAAGATAACGCCTTATGAGGAGAGGATACTTAAGGCGGTGGCTAGGGCGCAGAAAGAGACAGGTGTGCCTATAATAACACACACTGAGGCTGGAACCATGGGGCCAGAGCAGGCCGAGCTGCTCATCTCCGAAGGTGCTGACCCCAGGCGTATAGTTATCGGGCACATGTGCGGCAATGCCGACCTGAAATACCATCTCTCCGTCCTGGAAAAGGGAGTGAACATAGCCTTTGACCGGCTGGGTATCGACATGCTCTTCCCGGATAAGCTGAGGCAGGCTTGCCTCATTGGTCTGATTGGCGTCGGCTACGGCGACAGAATTCTGCTGTCTCAGGATTACGCGGCATACTGGCTGGGCCGTCCCTTCGAGTTTCCAGAGGCGGCAAAGCCACTTATGGCCAACTGGTCCTACGTGCATGTCTTCAATAACATCATCCCAACACTGAAAGAGGCGGGAGTCAGTGAGGACAAGATTAATACCATGATGGTGGAAAACCCACGGGGACTATTCGGTGGCGAATAGCTTGAATCGAGAACTGTTTAAGGCGAACCCGGCTGCGTTTCTGGAGGAGGCGATTAAAGAGTATGTGGCTACAAGCCCGGGCAACCGCTTTCAGTCCTTTGGTGACGGTCAGTTTTTCGATGAGCCATTGGTTGGTTTTGCCCATGGCGATGACACCATCTTTCAGGACTATAAAGCAATAATAGGTGATTTCCACCTTACCCCGCGTGAGGCTCTGGAAAGGTACCTTGAATCCAAAGAGGGCAGCCAAGAGCACCCATCCCAAGTGAGCGTAATCTCCTTTATCCTGCCTGTTACCTACGAGACACGGCTGAGTTTGCGCCAGGAAACCGTGGTCCCCTCTCTGAGGTGGAACCACACCCGCTGGCATGGTCAGGACTTCATCAATGAGCTATCACGCTATGTGGTATCTCTATTGGAGAGCTTAGGCTACCAGGCTATAGCCTTGGAGTTGGCAGATTTTTATGAGCTGAAGAGCCTGCCCGAGGGATTTGCATCCAACTGGTCGCAGAGACACATTGCCTACGCCGCTGGCTTGGGGACTTTCAGCCTCAGTGACGGCTTCATTACACCGAGAGGAATTGCCATGCGCTGCGGCAGTGTGGTAACCGATGCAAAGCTACCACCCAGCCCTAGGTCGTACAAAGACCATTTGGCCAACTGCCTTTTCTACAGTGATGGCTCATGTCGGCGTTGTATAGAACGATGCCCTGCTGATGCTATCAGCGAGCAGGGGCACGACAAGAACAAATGTCAGGAGTTCATGTTTATCAAGCAGAAAGCTATGCTCAAGAAATTGGGAAGAGGAGAAGGTTATATCGGCCGCTACCAGGGCTGTGGCCTATGTCAGACGAAGGTGCCCTGCGAAGCCAGGATACCGCCCAAAGTCCGGGATAAGGGCCGATAGAACGTAGGGACAGGTCTTTAGACCTGTCCGATAAAGGCGGACAGACCTGAAGGTCTGTCCCTACATTAATGGCTCGGGGGGATTGAGATATGAGTGACGTTGAAAAAGCTGTTTCCTGCTTTAATGAAGGTTTCATGTGTTCTCAGGCGGTACTTACAGCGTACGCCGGACAATGCGGCTTGGACCATGAAACTGCCTTGAAAGTCAGTGCTGCCTTTGGAGGGGGCATGGGTCGGATGGGCGAAACATGTGGGGCGGTAACTGGAGCCTTTATGGTCATAGGCCTTAAATACGGTCGGACAACGGTTCAGGATACACAGTCACACGAAAAGACTAACCGGCTTGTTAAGGAATTTGTGGACAGGTTTAAGTCTCTTAATGGCTCAATTGTATGCCGGGAATTGCTCGGCTGTGATTTAAGCACTCCTGATGGTTTGAAAATTTTTGTGGATAATAAGCTCCGTGATACACTTTGTTCCAAACTTGTCCGGGAGGCGGCGGAGATTGTGGAGCAGTTATTAGTATAGGTAGCATCCTATGTTTCAAAAGCCTAAGCTGCTGTTACTCGGGATTGTTTGACAGGGACAGACTTTTACAGTTCAATACCCAAAACTACCGAAGTCTCAATCTGACGCTGGGGGATATCCCAATACCTCATCAGTAGCTCGTCTTTATCAGGCATGAGTCTAAACCCCTGCCTTTGGTAGAATTCTATTGCCCACGTGGCATCTGCCCAGGTACCCACGAGCAACTGCTTGGTCTTTGTCATCTGCTTCAGGTGGTCGAGAAGCCTGGTGCCGATGCCCTTTCTCTGGCAGTCAGGTGATACATAGGCGTGCCTGATGAGCGTCACGTCTTCAATCGGCTGAAATCCCATGACACCGACCAACCCCTTTTCATCTTCCCAACCGAAGAAATTCATGCTGCGCATCTCTCTTTGGAGCTCTTCTTTCGGCATGTATGGCTCGTGGTAGCAGTCGTCGGGAATAGCGCCCTTGTAGACGCGAGATGCACGGTTTATGATGTCGTGAATGCTATTTGCGTCTTTGTAGGAAAGTTCTCTGATCATCTGCTGGGATTGAATCGGAATGCAATTACCAGTATGATACTATCCACGGCAGTGGAAGTTCAACCGCAGTCGCCAGTGGTGGAAGTGACCTATTGACAGGGGAGAGGTTATGGTTTATGCTAAGCCTTGTAATGCGAGGTATAACCTTGCATGTAGCTAGGGGGCATCTGTAGAGTGGAGATATTTTATTTTGCATTGCTCGTTGTGCTAGCTTTTTGGCTTGGCGCTTGTCCCTTTTCATTGTGGGTGGGGAAGTGGCTGTTAGGTAAGGACATAAGAGATTATGGAGATGGTAATCCCGGTGCATTTAATGTTCTGCGAGCCGGAGGCCGTAAGGCGTTTGCCCTGGCCATGTTTCTGGATATAGGCAAAGGCATCCCTTTTGTAGCCCTGGCACATTATTACTTTGAGCTGCCTATGGCTATGGTGATGGCGGTGGGGCTGAGCGCCATATTGGGTCATGCTTTTACCCCAATACTACGGTTCAATGGAGGTAAGGCGCTGGCGGTCACTGGCGGTGTCCTGTTAGCGCTACCGCAACATGAGATGTTCATTTCAGTTGTCATCTTCATGTTATTGGGTTTTCTTTTGATAAATGTTGATGCTTGGCGGGTGATGTTCGGTATGGCAGCCACATTGATTTACTTGGTGGTTGCGAAAGGAGTATCATTAGAACCGCTGTTCGTGCTATGTGCGATAGCCATACTGGTGGTAAAACACTTTGACGATTTGAAAACTAGGCCAAGATTGAAGGGTAAGCTTATCACTTGGCTTCGGGGAAGGAAAGCGGCGAACTTGGGCCGCTCATAGCGGGTAGTGAGATAATGTTGTATCAGATAGTAATTGCTGTCTTGCTGGTTATCTTTGCGATTAATCTCATTCTTAATTTGAGATCGCTCAGGATGCCGGATATTGATAGTAAGATACCTGAACCAGCGCCTCTTATTTCGGTGCTTATTCCTGCTCGGAACGAAGAAGAAAACATAGAAACCTGCTTAAAGTCCTTGCAGAAACAGGACTATCCCAACTTTGAGATTATAGTTTTAGACGATAACTCCACGGACCGCACGGCTGAGCTTGTGGAGCTGATAGCGGCTAAGGATGACCGTATCAGGCTGGTAAGAGGCGAACCACTTGCTGAGGGCTGGGCAGGTAAGCCGTTCGCCTGCTACCAGCTTGCCGAAAAGGCCAGAGGTTCCTGGCTGCTGTTTATTGATGCTGATACCACACATGCTCCGCATATGCTGCGCAGCACACTGGCGCTGGCTCTTGAACTTAAACCCTCCATGCTTTCTGGATTTCCCCGCCAGATGGCTGAATCCCTTCCTGAGAAGATAGCCATGCCAGTATTGTACTTTGTCATTATGAGCTTTCTGCCATTATGGTGGGTGCATCGCTCCAAAGGGCATAGGCCATCGCTTACCATCGGTCAATTCATCCTATTTCCCAGAGAAGATTACTGGCGTATTGGCGGACACATGGCAGTGCAAGATAAAATACTGGAGGATGTGTGGCTAGGTGTTGAAACAGTTCGGCATGGTGGTCGGCATATAGCTATTGATTTATCTACAGTGTTCTATTGTCGCATGTACCGGGATGTGGGGAGAATGTGGGAGGGATTTGTCAAGTGGATATATTCAGTGGCGGCGTTATCACCGGTAGCGCTGGTTGGGCTGTTAGCTGCTGGCTTTGTTTTCTATCTAGCCCCGTTCTACTGGCTGTGGAGTGCCTATTTTTCGATGGCGGCTCCCACCGATTGGCGATTCATCGTTGCTTTCCAAGTAGTCATGATTATATTTATGCGCTGGCTGGTGGAGCATCATTTTAGACAATCGCTTCTTTCCACCTTCTTGCATCCGCTTGGTTTTTCATTCCTTTTCGCGGCTGGTCTATATGGTGGTTGGCGAGAAGTGGTTGGTCTGGGTGTCCGTTGGAAGGATCGCCTGTACGGCGCGACGTCTGGCGTCAAGTAAAATAAAATCAAGTTAAACCCTCCTAACCGTTTAAGCTCAGCTAAATGAAAAGTTTGATATTGGCTAGCGGCTTCGGAACAAGGCTCTATCCGCTCACTGTCATTAAAGCAAAAGGCCTGCTCGATTACAAGGGCAAAGCATTAATAAGCCACGTTGTGGACAAGATTCCGCAGGATATAGATATTCTGGTTAACACTAACAAAAAGTTCGAAGCTGATTTCCGCCGCTGGCAGGAGAGCATTAGCAGGGTAGTGACCCTGTGTGTCGAGCCGGTCTTTACTGAGGAGCAGGCATTTGGTGCTGTAGGTTCTCTGGATTACTGGATTAGAGCCAAAAACATAGCTGATGACCTATTGGTCATCGCCAGCGATAACTATTTTGAGTTCGACCTGCGTCAGTTCATCGCCGCTTACAATGGTAAGGATACCTTGGTAGCTGTTTATGATATCGGCGACAAAAACAAAGCCAGCCAATATGGTGTTGTCCTTTTGGATGGGCATAGGATAGCCGAACTTGAGGAAAAGCCAGCGCAGCCTGCATCTAGCCTTGTGGCTATCGCCTGTTACATTTTCCCCCCGCGAGTATTCTCTCTCTTATCTCAGTTCTATGCCCAGGGCAAGAGGGACAATCTGGGCAACTTCATCGCTTACCTTATAGAAACAGATGAAGTCCATGCTTACACTTTCAGTGAGCTATGGATTGACATTGGCAGCATCGACGTCTACCAGTCGCTCCAACAAGCCGGCTCTTAGATATCTGAGAACAGCTAGCTTTAGTTGACTCCCTTGCTCTGCTAATCTGGCTTCTGATTTTACAAAAGTTTTACACAGAGACAAAACTGCGGTAACACCCTATGATTATACTGATCGCACTTTTAGCTGCTTGCCTTTGAAAGGAGCGAGCAAAAGAGGCAAATGATGAGCAAGGAACTTATGGCTATTTTCAGTGGTTATGTGTTTGCCTGTCTGGTTCTTTGTCTGTGTGCCCTGTATTTGCTGTGACACCATCTTAGACTTGAAGAGATATACCGGCGCGAGGTGAGGCTAAAGCCTCGCAGCTACATGCTATCTTCATCAGTCACTGCGAACCATTCGCTATTGTCATTCTGAGCCTTCTCACCCGGCCATGTTCCTGGCAATGACAAAAAGTCTGTATTGACAAGGTATTGTAAGGACATTATCATTGTACGAGGTAAGCATTTGAAGCAAGGCATAACTGTAAATCTGTTCAGTGATACTCTTCGAATGCGCATTTTGAAGGAGGGTTGCTGGCATGGCTGACAAGAATAATGAAGACGGGCTGAGGGAAATGACTCAGGAATGGGAAAGGGAGTACGAGAGCTCATTAAGGAAAAGGCCTGAGAGAAAAGAGAGGTTTGAGAATCTTTCCTGGATAAGGGTAAAACCTCTGTATACGCCAGGTGATATTGAGGGGCTGGATTATGAAAGGGACATAGGTTTTCCTGGCAAATATCCATATACCAGGGGTGTATACTCCACGATGTACAGAGTGAGACCCTGGACGGTGAGACAGGTAATTGGCTATGGTGGTGGAGTGGAGAGCAGCCAGAGATTTAAATTTATGGAAGAGCATGGACAGACAGGCTTCAGTATTGTTTTTGACCATCCTACTAATATGGGCTTGGATTCGGATGAAGAGGTTGCCGAGGGCTTTGTCGGCAGGGAAGGAACGGCTCTCGACACTATTCAGGACATGAGGGACCTTCTAGAAGGCGTGGATATGGAAAAGGGCGGCATTAATATAATTGCGGCACATCCTGCCATACTTGCCATGGTGGTTGCCGTCGCTCAGGAAAGATGCATAGATTTAAGAAATCTTTCTGGCACTCTACAAAACTACCCTATTATAGGGCATACAATGGGGAGCTGTTCTGATATATATGGCGGCACGAATTTCTTTTCTAAGAGGTTTTGCATAGATATTGTGGAGTACTGTACCCGAAATCTCCCCAGGTGGAATTCTGTTAGCGTGGCGGTGAGAAATACCCGAGAAGCTGGCTGCACTGCGGTTCAGGAGATCGCCTTTGGCATCGCTCCTGCCCTGGCTGTGATAAAAGGGTGTGTGGAGAGAGGCATTAATGTAGATGAGGTAGCTCCTAGGATTTCCTTTTTCCTCAACTCCCACAGGGATTTCTTTGAAGAGATAGCCAAATTTCGGGCTATGAGAAGGCTCTGGGCCAGGGTTTTGAGAGAGGAGCTAGGTACCAAAGACACCAGGTCATGGCAGATGAGGTTTCACTGCCAGACGTCAGGTGATGCTATGACTTATCAACAACCTTTAGTGAATATAATCAGGGGCACTCTCTATGGACTGGCAGCGGTTTTGGGCGGCTGCCAGTCATTACATATAAACTCTGCCGATGAGGGCCTCTCCATACCTATTGAAGAGACGGCAAAGCTATCTCTAAGAACTCATCAGGTAATTTTGGAAGAATCGGGAGCTGCAGACATGATAGACCCGCTTGCCGGTTCCTATTATGTGGAGTGGCTGACAAATAAGCTTGAAGATGAAGCACGAAGCATTCTAAACAAGATTAATTCAATGGGCGATTGGTGGGACCCGAAAGTCCGTCAATGGGTGAGTCGAGAGATAGCGGATGCCTCGTATAGATTTCAAAGGGAGGTGGAGAGTGGGGAAAGGGTGATAATCGGTGTAAACAAATACGTGGAGGAGATAAAATACCCGTTCCCGATATGGAGGGAAGATAAAGAGTTCACAGAGAAGCAGCTAGCGAGGTTGAACAAGGTGAAAGAGAAGCGAGATGTGAAGAGATGGGAAGAGGCCGCAAATAATCTCAGAGATGCCTGTAAAAACGGTGTAAATATATTGCCGCCCACGATAGATGCAGTGAAAGCGTACATGACTATAGGGGAGATCACCAAGATTTACATGGAAAATTCTTAGCGGCTTGATAGTTAGTTGCCATGTATTGGCGTTTAGTTACTTGAATTCGGAGGCGAATTTCATATTATGGCAGAAAAGATAAGGGTTCTTCTGGCAAAGCCACCTCTTGACTTGCATAGTAGAGGGATTCTGGTTGTGGCCACGGCATTGCGTGATGCAGGCATGGAGGTGATATATCTGGAGGCATCACCGAAGGTCGGCTTGAGGGAAATAATTCAGGCAGCGATGCAAGAAGATGTAGATATAATAGGCATGAGCATAATGTCTGGTTCTCCGGGGATTATTCTGTCGAAAATGTTGAAGATAAGAGATGAGATGGGGCTGAAACATATTCCTGTAGTCGCTGGCGGCATCTTCCCTGAAGAGGAGATTGAGGAGCTGAAAGCCGCAGGAGTAGCCGGCATATTCAGGCCCGGAACCCCCATTGAGAGCATAGTCGAGACTGTTCGAGAACTAGCTGCCAGCAGACAACAATCTTAAACACCACAAACCGGATTTCGCTATACATTAGTTTGTTGCCTTCCGTGGTATTACCCTAGCTGAGGTAAAATAGGCTAATCCATAAGAACAACGGTAATCCCTGTGGTACAGTACAGGGTTTTCAGAAAACCTAAATAACGGATACATCGCTGTAAAAGGAGAACATCTTGGAATTAATCTTGAGCAATAGGGCGTCTCATGTATCTGCGGTTGCCTGGGATTTGTAGCTCAGGTATTGGATGTCTGTCCCTCCACCAGATTTTGCCACAGGTCGGTTACTATGCCTCTGAGTTCGTCTCGAGAACAATCGGTGTCGATGACCACATCAGCCTGCTTTGCCTTTTGCTCTTGAGGTATCTGACTGTGGAGACGAGCCAGGATCTGCTCTTCGCTAAGCCCTCGTGAGCTTTTCAGCCGTCTCACAATAGTGGCTTCCGGTGCTGTAGTCACCCAGAGCTGGTCTACCAAGGGCGCCCAGCCGGCTTCGATGAGCAGGGCAGCCTCAAGGACTACCACTGTGGCATCTGTCCGGCGATATCCCTCTATTCTTTGTTTGGCTATCTCATATATCTTGGGGTGTGTTATCTGGTTGAGTCGAGCTAGGGCTGCGGTGTCGTCAAAGACCAATTTGCCCAGCCTGTTGCGGTCTACTTTACCATCGGGCTTGAGGATGGACTTGCCGAAAGCAGCCAATATTTGCTTATAGGTCTGGGTATTGGGTTGGAGAAGTTCATGCCCCAACTCATCTGCATTGATTACAACGGCACTGAGCTCGGCAAGCATTTGAGATACGGTGGTCTTGCCGGTGCCAAAGTTGCCAGTTATGCCGATAATCAGCATGGTTTTATACACGGCCTTAGACAAAGGCTGATATGCCGAGCATCTCACGGCCGATGACTAGTTTTTGAATTTGTGTGGCGCCATCGGGAAAAGTAAGAGTGCGGGCATCACGGAAATAACGCTCCACAGGGTACTCCTCGGAAATGCCGTAGGCGCCGTGAACCTGGATAGCTTTGGAGGTTACCTCAACGGCCATTTCTGTGCTGTAAGCTTTTGCCATAGAGGCCTCTTTAAAGGGGATTTGGCCTTTGCCTATGAGGTATAAAGCTCGGTAGCAGAGGAAGCGGGCGGCATCGGTAAGTATGGCCATATCAGCGATCATTTCCTGAATGAGCTGAAAACTGCCGATGGGGCGACCGAATTGTTTTCGTTCCCGGGCGTATTTGACAGCAGCGTCGATAGCAGCCTGTGCTAAGCCCAAGGCTCCTATGCCCACGGCGACTCGGAGTTTACAAAGCTCGCCCAGCGCCAATAGATAGGCGCTGCCTGGTGTGCCGATCAGGTTATCCTTGGGCACGCGGCAGTCCTCAAAATTCAACTCGGAGGTGGGGCAAGAGCGGCAGCCTAGCTTGGGTAATTCTCGGGTGGCGAATGGAGACTCGGCATTATCGACAAGCAAACAGGAAATGCCTCTAGCTCCCTTACCTTTGTCGGTAGAAGTAAAGACAACTGCCAGGTCAGCGATGCCACCGCTCGTTATCCATGTTTTGGTGCCGTTGAGTATGTAGTGGTCTCCGTCAAGTACGGCTGCAGTTTTCAAATCCCGGGCTCCAGAACCAACATCAGGCTCGGTCAGGCAAAAGCAGGTGATTTTTTCCAGCGACATTATCTTTGGTATGTATTTTGCCTTTTGCTCAGGGGTACCGTGTTCCACTAGTATGGGGAGCACACTACCGTCCTGTATCAGCACAATCATGCCTAAGCTGAGGTAAGCGCGGGCTAGCTCCTCGCCGAGGACGGCGTATGAGATGGGGTCTAGATTTTGGCCGCCGTACTCTGGAGACAAAGTTGAGCCCACATAGCCGAGAGGGACTAATTTCTTTAGCAGGCCGAGAGCTATATCTTTGGGCAGGGGGTGATATTTGCGGTCATATTCATCGGCGATGGGGATTATTTCGCGTTCCATGAAGTCACGGGCGTTCTTCTGCAGTATCTTCTGCTCTTCGTTGAGTTCTAGAATCATAGCTACCTCTTTCAGATTTTTCTCCAAGGAATTGTAGACTAAGTCTTGAACCTTGTCTAGGGGGTTGGGCAGGGGCTAAAGCCCTGTCCCTATAATTGTCCTTTGTCATTGCCAGGAGCGATAGCGACGTGGCGATCTAAGCAGAGGCAGACGCCGTTGCTGTGCGGAGATTGCCACGCCTTCGGCTCGCAATGACAAAAATGAAAGAAGCTCCTCCCAATGACGATAGGGAGCTGCACAGCCCCTAATTTTTATGAATTCGAATTTAGATATTGTTTAGGATTTAGTGCTTAGTATTTGGGATTTCTATTGATTGGGTGTGTGTTATAATGAGATTGGGGTACTGGCTGATGCACGAGGCGCTGCTTTATGAAAAGCTTCCCGACTCGAGAGTACGCTGCAGTGTGTGTCAATGGCGTTGTGTTATTGGGTCGGGCAAATTTGGGGTTTGTCGGGTGCGCCGAAACGATGGCGGCGTCCTTCATGTACTTAATTACGCTCAAGTCTCCTCGGTAGCTGTTGACCCCATTGAGAAAAAGCCGCTGTTTCATTTTTTTCCGGGAAGTCTGGCTTTGTCTCTGGGCACCTGGGGATGCAATTTTCATTGTAAGCATTGCCAGAACTGGCAGATTTCTTGCGTTGAGGAGCCAGCCGAGATGACGGGTGAATCACATCGCATACCACCGGAAGGAGCTGTGAGGTTGGCAAAGGAGCGTAATTGCGGCGGCATTACCTGGACATATAACGAGCCGAGCATTTGGTTTGAATATACGTTAGATTCGGCAAAACTGGCCAAAAAGGATAAGCTTTACACAGGTTATGTGACCAACGGTTATCTAACGCCTCAGGCTCTGGATGCCGTCGGGCCTTATCTTGATGCCTGGCGGGTTGATATCAAGGGTTTCTCTGATGCCTTATACCGAGACCTAGCCAAAATACCTCGATGGACAGGTATTCTTGAGGTGGCTAAAAGAGCGCAGCAGAAGTGGGGTATGCACGTGGAGGTGATTACCAACGTGATACCGACGATGAACGATGATGAGGAGCAGCTACATGGCATTGCTAGCTGGATGCGGGATGAGCTGGGAGAGCTGACGCCGTGGCACGTGACCAGGTTCTATCCTCAACATAACCTGATGCATTTGCCGCCGACACCGATAGCAAGTTTGGAGAAGGCTTATGATATCGGCAAGAAGGCCGGGTTACGCTTTGTTTATCTGGGCAATGTTCCCGGTCATAGTGCGGAAAACACTGTTTGTTACTCCTGCGACAAAGTAGTGATTCAGAGGTTTGGCTACGATGTTCATGTGGTAGGCGTCAAAGGTTCCAGATGTAAGTTCTGTGGAGCTGAGCTTAATATTAAGACGGCTGGTTGGTCTCGCCAGGTTCCAGCTTTATCGGGAGGGGTGCCATGATTAGGAATCCAGTTGTTGCCGGACAGTTTTACCCGGGCTCAGCAGATGGGCTCAAGAGGATGATTGAAAGTATGGTGGATGATAGGGCGGAGAAAGATGAGGTAATCGGCCTGATTTCGCCTCATGCTGGATATATCTACTCAGGTCTAGTAGCTGGGGCGGTCATATCTAGGGTCAAATTCAAGGATACCTTTGTCATCCTTGGCCCCAATCACACCGGCAGGGGAAAAGCTTTTAGTATCATGACCAAAGGGGTGTGGAAAACGCCTTTGGGTGATATAGAAATTGACTCGGAGCTCGGAAAGCGGATTCTAACCATCTCAAGCTGCCTAGAAGAAGACCATCTGGCACATCAATTTGAGCACTCGCTTGAGGTTCAGGTGCCTTTTTTGCAGTATTTCAAACCGGATGTTAGGATAGTGCCCATAGTTCTTGCCCATGCCAAAGGTGACACTTATAAGAAAATCGGCAGGGAATTGGCCAGTGCGATTAAGGAGTTGAAGAAGGAGGTTGTAATACTGGCCAGCAGTGACATGACCCATTACGAGCCGCATGAAATGGCTCGGAATAAAGATCGTCAGGCTATTGAGGCTATACTGGATTTGGATGAAGACGAGTTATTGAAACGAGTTGACGAATTTGATATATCGATGTGTGGCTATGCACCAGTGGTTAGCCTTATCTCTGCCGCTAAGGAATTGGGGGCTAAAAAGGCGGAACTGGTCAAGTATCAGACTAGCGGTGACGCATCGGGCGATTATAGCAGTGTGGTAGGTTATGCCGGGATAATAGTAAAATAAGAGCAGTCGAAGAAAGGCGAGGCGATATGGCAAAGCAGCGTCATCCGATAGTGGAATTGGCCAAAAAGGCGGTAGAAAGATATGTCTGCCACGGCAAGGTGTTCAGGCCAAGGAAACTTACTGACGAGATGAAGCGGCGTGCTGGCGTTTTTGTGTCCATTAAGAAGCGTGGCGAATTGAGGGGCTGTATTGGTACTTTTATGCCAACAAGGCGGAACATAGCTGAGGAAATCGTAGTCAATGCCATAAGTTCAGCTATGCAAGACCCTCGGTTTATGCCGGTTGAAGCTTCTGAGTTGGATGCCCTTGAGTACAGCGTAGATGTTCTTACTGAACCGGAGCCGGTGCGAAGCCTTGGCCAGCTTGACCCGAAGAAATATGGCGTAATTGTGGAATGCGGTTTCAGGCGTGGGCTATTGCTGCCTGACCTCGAAGGTGTGGGTAGCGTTGAAGAGCAAATCGAAATTTGCCGGGCTAAGGCTGGCATATCAGCCCATGAGCCGATAAAATTGTATCGTTTTAAAGTGGAAAGATTTAATTGACATAATTGCATATATCTGGCTAGTTTTTTGGCAAGTAGATAAAAGTAATATGAAATTGATGGTTATCGGTGTTGGTGATTGCGGTTGCAAGCTGGCTCGTGAGTTTGCCGGGTTAAATAAGTTGGCGAGGAGTGAGCGGCATATTAACATAGTTACCTGCGCCTATGCCGTCAATAACGACCAAACTTTTTTGGGTAAATTAACCAAGTCTGGCTGGGACTGGTTGAGGCCAGTGCCGATTATTGGCACAGTTGAGCTTGGTGATAAATCGACTGAAGCGGGTGCCAAGCTGATGCGTCAGGAAAGCGAGCGGGTGATGTTAGCCATGAGACTGGGCGCCTTTGTCAATACGGATGCCTTTCTGTTTATTGCCGGTGCTGCTGGGAGCGTTGGTTCAGGAGGGGTTCCGGTGATGGCTCAGATGCTCAAGGAACGCCATTTAAACAAGCCAGTCTATGTGCTTCTCATTTTACCCTTTAACGATGAGCTAAATGACCCGCAGCACGTTCGCAATACCGCTTTATGTCTCAAGTCTATCGATAAGGTAGCTGATGCTGTGATTTTGGCAGATAATGGGGGTTTGGGAATATTAGGAAGTATAGTACCACCACAGAAGATGGATAACTTGAATAAAGAATTAGTGTTTATGTTCTATGACCTTCTTTGTGCAGGTGATATGGTCAGTTCAAAATATGCTGTCGGCAAAGGGCTCGATGCTGGTGATATAGTGCGGACTCTGGCTGGTTGGACAGCTATAGGCATGGGCAAGGCGAAATTGGTATCCTCAATACTGACGTGGAGAAGAGCGCCAGGCTTTGAGGAAAAAAGCTCGGAGACATTCAGGGTTATGGAAGCGATGAATTTGGCTTTGATGCGATTGTCGATTGATTGCAAATTAGAAGATGCTGGCAGAGCCCTGTATCTTCTTTCGGCGCCGGTCAAGCAGGCTAATGTTGACATGATTAAGGTCGTAAGTAATCGCTTGCGAGAGCTGGCACCCAATGCTGAATTAAGAGAGGGTAGTTTCTACGGAGCTAAAGGTTTTGCCAAAGTCACTGTGATGATATCAGAATTGATTTACGTGGACAGGATTAAGAACTATTATGACAGAGCAGCCAGGCTGACTCAGGGGGTGCTGGAGGAGAAGGAGACGGATTAGCATGACTCTTTTTGACTTGGATAGGCTGGAAGCGAAGAGAGAAGAGGTTTCTGGGGTGGATGGCGAGTTGCTCCACGATGCACCTTTAGCGGCTAGGATGCGACCGCGTAGTTTCGCCGAGTTCGTGGGCCAGGAGCATCTTGTGGGTGAAGGGCGGGTACTGAGGAGGTGTATTGAGGCAGACCAGCTACCTTCGATGGTTTTTTGGGGGCCACCGGGTAGTGGTAAGACGACCTTAGCTTACGTTATCGCCAGTGTTACTAAGTCGCATTTCAGCCCGATGAGCGCTGTCAGTGCTGGCGTAGCTGATTTGCGACGCACTGTGGACGAGGCAAGACACAGGCGTAAGCATTCGGGACAAAGGACTATCCTGTTTATCGATGAAATTCACCGGTTTAATAAAAATCAGCAAGATGCCATATTACCATACGTGGAAAATGGTGTGGTAATTCTCATTGGCGCTACCACAGAAAATCCCTCATTCGAGGTTATCTCAGCTCTGCTCTCCAGGTGCCGAGTGTTTACCCTGAATTCATTAACTGATGAAGAGGTTCGTCTTATAGTGGAACGAGCTCTTGTAGATGAAGATAGAGGCTTAGGTAGATTGAAGGTAGAGCTGGCTGAAGACGCTTTAGGGCATTTGGTTGTTATGTCTAACGGCGATGCTCGAGTGGCGCTCAATGTCTTGGAGATGGCAACTCAGGCCACTGCGTCCGAGGCTGACGGGTATCGTCGACTTAGCCTGGTGACCATTGAGGGAGCGCTTCAGCATCGGGCTTTGCTTTATGATAAGAGTGGCGACCAGCATTATGACCTTATCTCGGCGCTGCATAAGTCGCTGCGTGGTTCAGACCCTGATGCAGCTTTGTACTGGCTGGGGCGAATGCTCGAGGCAGGGGAAGATCCCCTTTACATTGCCCGTCGTCTGGTTCGTTTTGCTTCTGAGGATGTGGGCATGGCTGACCCTCAAGCATTGGTGGTGGCTGTAGCTGCGCAACAGGCAGCCCATTTTGTAGGTATGCCTGAGGGCAATCTGGCCCTGGCTGAAGCTGCAACCTATCTGGCTACAGCACCGAAAAGCAATTCTCTGTATGAGGCCTACTCTAAGGTGCAGCAAGATGTTGAGCGAACTCGCAATGAGCCAGTACCGCTTCACCTGCGCAATCCAGTCACCAAGTTGATGCGCGAGCTGGGACATGGGAAGGGTTACAAATATGCCCACGACTACCCGGGCCACTTTGTTGAGCAGCAGAACCTGCCAACTCCACTTAAGGGGAAGCGATACTATTCGCCCAGTGACCAGGGCTACGAAAAAGACGTACGTGCCAGGCTTAAGGCTTGGTGGCAAAGCAAACGGGAGAAGAAAGACTGAGGCAGAGCACGGTATCTTTCCCTTGTGGTAAGCTTACACTTGAAGGTCTTTGTTATTTCCCTGAAGGCGATGGAGTTTTCCCTGCAGTAGTGCTGTGTCATCCTCATCCTCTTTACGGCGGTTCGATGGATAACAACGTTATTGTGTCGGTAAGTTCGGCCTTGGTTGAGAAGTCTACAATTGCTTTTATGTTTAACTTTCGTGGTGTGGGTGGCAGCCAAGGTAGCCATGGGGATGGCGTTGCTGAACAGGATGATGTAGCAGCGGCCATAAGCTGGCTTGTCTCCCAGCCTGTGGTGGATAGCAACAGGGTGGGGTTGATGGGTTATTCATTTGGTGCTGCTGTAGCTTTGCCTGTTGCCTGCGCCGATGAGAGAGTCAAAGCGGTAACACTCATTTCACTGCCTCCCGGGTCGTCACAGGTATCTCAATTGAAAAGTTGCACCAAGCCCAAGCTCATAATCTGTGGAACTAATGATTTTGTAGTGCCGCTTGACCAGGCAAAGTTGATGGGTCGAGAAGCGGCTGAACCGAAACGATTTGAACTTATATCTGGAGCTGACCATTTATGGTGGGGGCATGAGGCAGAATTGGCGGGGAAAGTAGCAGATTTCTTTGGAGCTAATTTGTAGCATATCGCGTAGCATTTGGGAGGTTACTCCTCGCCTCCGTGTTTGCTCTTGATTTCCTCTATGCGTTGTTTGGCTGCTGCAGTCAGGTCAGAGTCGTCTGATAGCTCTACAACCTTGTTCAGGTCGGCAATAGCCAAATCAACCTTTCCTATGTTGTAATATACAATTCCCCGATTGTAATAGGCCAGGGCGTAGCTGGTGTCAAGTTCAATTGCCTTGCTGTAGTCAGCGGCTGCTTTATCCAATTGCCCGGTTTTGATATGGGTATAGGCTCGGTTGCTATACGCCGCAAGGTTTTTGGGGTCGAGCTCTAGGGCCTTGTTAAGGTCGGTGATGGCCAGTTCCCATTGCTCCTGCACGTTATATACTGAGCCTCGGTTGTAATAGGCTACAGCTAGTTTTGGGTTGAGCTCTATGGCCTTGTTAAGGTCAGCTAAAGCTAAGTCATTTTGCCCTTTTATTCGGTAAATGTAGCTGCGGCTAGTATAGGCTTCGGCCAGTTCTTGGCTGACGATGACCAGATTTGGTCCGAGTTCTGTGGCTTTGCTGAAGTCGGCAATTGCCAGGTCCCATTGCTCCTGTTCTTTATAGACTAAGCCACGGTTGTAATAGGCCAGCGCATAGTCAGGCCTGAGCTCTATAGCCTTGTTTAGGTCGGCAATGGCTGCATCCAGTTGCTCTGTATTGGTATAGGCAGAGCCACGGTCGTTGTAGGCCAGGAAATTAGTGGGGTCGAGTTCAATCGCCTTGCTCAAGTCTGCAATGCCCTTATCCCAAAGGCCTTGGCTATTGTGGACAAGGCCTCGATTGTAATATGCGTCGACCAGATTAGGGTCCAGGTCAATAGCCTTGTCCAAGTCAGCAACGGCTTGCTCAAATTGCCCCTTATTAAGGTGTATCCAGCCACGACTGCTATACGACACAGCCGACTTCGGGTCGAGTTCGATAGCCTGGTTAAGGTCGTTGATGGCCAGATCCCAGCGCCCCTGTGCATTGTAAGTAAAGGCTCGGTGATTATATGCCTCAACCAGCTTGGGGTTCAGCTCGAGCGCCTTGTTCAAATCATTGAGAGCCGGGTTCCAGTCTTCTTTGGCAATATAAGCCCGGCCCCGTTTGCTGTAGGCTGCCGCTAGGTTTGGCTTGAGCTCTATTGCCTTGCTATACTCGCTGATAGCTTCATCCCATTGTTTCTGACTGAAATAGCTGTCACCCTGCTTGATATGCTCCTGAGCTGGACTAGCACACGCCAGCAACAACAGCATGACAAACAGAAGTAGCATAAACCTGAGTTTGTCTCTCATAAATCAGCCTCCGGAGCGAGTGGAATTAGAAACTTTTGGGTTACAAGTATAGCATACTTTCCGATTCGGCCCCAAGTTACCCTCTCTGGTCGAAGGAGAGGTTGCAGAGATGTAGATGTAGGTTTTTAAACCTGTTCGAAAACGGATAGACCCGAAGGTCTGCCTCTACATTCCCCCCTTTGAGGGGGCTGGAAAGCGACAGAATCGCCTTGTTTTAATAGAACATTAGTGCTAACATTGTGTTAATTATGGCGAAGTTGTTGAAGATTGCGTTAGATAGGCAGAGATATGACTTAGCTGCCTATGTTCTCGTCTATGGGCTTATTAGGGCAAAGCAA